>JBGGOQ010000008.1 GCA_041320695.1 Caldicellulosiruptoraceae bacterium PP1
ATTATTTGTTTTATTTTTCATTTGATTTTATTAACTCTGACGCTCCAATTAAAGTTCCTAAATTTTTAAAAGCATCTGTAGGGATATAAACCTTATTAGCAGGATTCTTTGCAATTTCAATAGATGCTTCTATTTGCCTCATAGCTAATATAACAGAATCAGTTCCGCTATTTTTAATTGCAGCATTTACATAAGCTATTGCATTAGCTTGTGCTTGAGCAACCATTTCTATTGCTTTTGCTTGCCCTTCTGCTTTTAATATTTCTTGTTGCTTCTCACCTTCAGCTCGCTTTATCATTGCTTGTTTATATCCTTCAGCTTTTGCAATTTCACTTTCTCTGATACCTTCAGCTTCTAAAATAACAGCTCTTTTATCTCTTTCTGCTTTCATCTGTTTTTCCATAGCTTGTGTTATCTCAGCTGGTGGAATAATATCTTTTATCTCAACCCTTTTTACTTTTACACCATAATTATCTGTAATATTATCCAATACTGATGTTAACTTTGAATTTATTGTTTCTCTTGAAGAAAAGACCTCATCTAGTGACATATTGCCTATAACATCTCTTAAATTTGTTAACACAGAATACATTATTGCAGCTTGATAATTTTGAATATTATAAGTACACATCTTTGCATCAAAAACTTCAAAAAAAACAATGGAATCAACTTTAATTCTAACATTATCTTTTGTTATAACATCTTGGGGTGGAACATCTAAAATTCTTTCTTGCATATTAACCTTTGATCTTACATTATCAATAAAAGGTATTATGATGTGTATACCTGGCTCTAAAACCCTATGAAACTGGCCAATTCGTTCAATAACATAGCAGTGTTTAGTTCTTACAACCTTAATACTTGATAAGAAGAATATCAAAAAGATAATAACAATAAAAACAACCCAACCAAATGCACCTGACATTTAATTCTCCCCTTCCTTATTAATTTTTTCAACAAATACTTTTAATCCATCTATTTTTATAGCCTTAACCCAATCATTAGGATTAAGTTTTTGATGGCTGTATATATTATAAAAAATACCATCTTTTTTTATTTTACCAGAAAATCCGCTTGTGTCCACTTCTTCCACTTTAAATTGCTCTCCAATTGATACAAAACTCTTATTTTCAATTTTGGGCATATCTTTCATGAACTTTTTGATTTTTGGTCTAAAAACCAAAAATAATACAGTTGTTAAAATGATAAATAGCAAAAGTTCTATTATTAAATTATCAATAAATAAATTAACTATAAATACAATTGCTGCAGAAATATATATTGGAAAGAGGACAAAGCCGGCAAAAGCATCTACAGCTAAAAATCCAAGTGCCACTAATAACCATAAAAAATCTGTTGCATTAACACTCATAAGACCCACCTTCCATTTCTTTAATTTTCTGAATAGATATAAAAAGATTAGATTTTTTTAAATCAATTTTTTCTTTTGTTTTTGAAAATCCAATAGCAGTAATTCCTTCTAATCCCCAAGAGATTTTTATTAAATTTAGTTCTTCAAATATACTAATAATTGCTAATAATTTTAATATCTTCTTTAATGGCTCCATTTCATTTATACCCAAAAAATCATAAGATATAAACCCAATATTTCTTAATTGTTTGTAAACTTCTATAAATTCAATGTTTATTTCAAGATCAATTTTATCAAAATGGCTACTCATTTTATACAAATAAACTGGTTGCTTTAAAATATTTTTCATTATTATATATGAAGGAACATCTAATGCAACAGCTATGTCAAAATCTTTTTCTATAGATGCAATCTTATCAAATCTTGTTACTAATACATCATTATAATAAGCATCACTTAATGAACTTTGATGAATCAACACTCTTTTATTCTGATTGAAAAAATTGAAAATCTCTTCATTAAATTTATCACCTTTTAAAAAATTAATAATTTTTTTCATTGTATCTGGATAAAAACAACCAAACAAAATGTGTTTATCAAGATTATTTTCAAATATTACATCTTCTTTATATATAGTTTTATTTGAAACATCAATTTGAGATAATATTTTAAAGTTATAAAATAAATCCTTATAAATACCACTTATTAAATTCTCATATAAGTCTATAATATATATCTGATTTTTCCTAATACCATTAAATACATTTTTATTTAGTTTCCCAATAACATCTATTTTTTTTATTTCATTGAGTTCATCCATTTCGTAATTTATTGAAAATGAAATTGCTTCAAGGTTTGAATTGTTATTAAACATTATCTTATAATATTGATTTTGATCACCAAAAAATTTAACTGAACTTACCTTAAGGTTTTGAAGCATAAAAATTGGTTCATTATTACCTATTCCATAAGGTTCAAGTAAAGATAGTTGATCAACTAATTCATCATCTATTTCATTTTGCTGCAATTTTATATCAACTTCAATATATGGCTTAAATATCATAAAATTACAATCATTCGCAATTTCATTAAGCATTTTTTCTAATTGTTCAATATTATCTATTTTTAATGATAAACCTGCTGCATGTTCATGGCCACCATACTTAATTAAAGCATCTCTACATTTTGTTAATGCATCATACAAGTTAAACCCTTTTATACTTCTTGCTGAAGCTTTTGCAATATCAAAATCTTCATATGTATAAAGTATTGTCGGTCTATAGTATTTTTCAGTAATTTTCGAAGATGCTATCCCAACAACACCTTGGTGCCAATCTTTATCTCCAATTACAAAAACCTTTTTCCTAAGATTATTTTTATTTAATGAAATCTTTTTAAATGCATCTTTTATGGTGTTTTCTTCTATTAATTGTCTTTTCCTGTTTTCCTCGTCAATAATCTTTGCAAGTTTAAGTGCTTCTTCTTCATTATTGCTTAACAAAAGTCTTAGTGCTAATGATGCATCCGAAATCCTACCTGCTGCATTTAGTCTTGGGCCTAATATAAAAGAAACATCGTTTGTTTTTAATTCACTTTTGTTAGATATCCCAGCTACTTCTATTAATTTTTTCAATCCTATATTGCTTGTATTTCTTAGTTTTTCCAATCCAAACTTAGTAATTATTCTGTTCTCGTCAATTAATGGCATAATATCAACAATTGTTCCGATAGCAACAATATCTAGGTAATTATTAACATCAAAACTAAAACCCTTCATGGCCAATGCTTGAAGAAGTTTAAATGTAACACCAACACCTGCTAATTCTCTAAAATTATATTCAGAATCCTTTCTTTTAGGATTAACTATTGCATCAGCATTTGGTAAAGAATCTTTAGGTTCATGATGGTCTGTTATAATTACAGTTTTCCCACTATTTTTTAAAAACACAACTTCATCAATTGCAGAAATACCACAATCCACTGTTATTAATAAATCAAATTGATCAATAAACTTTTTTAGTACGTCAATATTAAGCCCATATCCATCATTAAATCTATTCGGAATATAATAGCTCAAATTAGAAATATAATTTTTTAAATTATCAAATAATAAATAAGTACTTGCTATTCCATCACAATCATAGTCTCCATAAATTAATACTTTTTGTTTTTTTTCGTAAGCTTTTTTTATTAAAGAAACTGCTTTGTCCATATCTGGTAGCTTAAAAGGATCATGAAAATCATTTAACGAAGGAAATAAAAATTTTTCAATTGCCTCTTTGCTATTATATCCTCTATTTTGCAATATTTTTATTATTTGTGGCTTTATTTTAATATAGTTAATTTCTATTGGATTGATTTCAATACTCTTATATTCTTTCACAATCCAGCGTTTTCTCTGAAATATCATTTAATGTCATTATCCTCCTGAATTTAATAATATAATGATAATATTAAAGTTATTGTTACAAAAAAAGAAGTTAATGCTCCAACAATTGATTGCTTTAAATCATGTCTTTTAATTTCTATTCTTGACCAAATAACAATTGGAATAAATATCAACATCCATACTGTTTTTATACCTGAATAAAAATTTAAAGCAATTATAGGTCCAGTTATTCCACATGAATGTCCACTTGCTTTAAAATGAAATACTTTATTAGTAATAGTTAATATTATAGCAGATATAAAATATGATAAATATAATGTTATCATTGACTTAGTTGGTTTTGATAAAAATAGTAAACTTAAAATACCTAAAAAATATCCCAAAAAACTAAATATAAATGCCAATTTTCTTTCAAATTCTCTTCCTTTTTGTTTATACTTTTTAGTAAAACGTGTCAATATATATGTAACATAAGGTATTAATGAAAAAAATAATAACGAGTTTATATAGTAATAAAAGTTATTATTATAATTTTTATTTGGGTTATCAACCCACATAATTGTAAAAACGAAAAATGCTACAAAAGGAACTGTAAAAATTACACTTACTATATAAGCAATTTTCTTTTTCATAAAAATCATCTCCTAATAACAATTTGATATATTAATTATATTATATAATTTGTTAAATACAAAAAAAGAGGCTATCTTATTATGATAACCTCTTAAATTCTTTTCTTTTTATTTTGTGTTTTTTTCTTACTTAAACTCATTGAAGCTAATATTAATCCTAATATAGGCCCTATAATTACTAAATACCAGTAATACTTAGTAAATTCAAAGCTCCTCTTTATAATAAAACCTATAATAATAAAGGTTAATGCTAATAATAATGATGAAATAAAAGCATTTCTTTTATTGTACTGTTCAGAAAACTCAGCTGTCTCAAATCCTAAATAGGCACAGCCTAATAGCATTGATAAAAAGCTAAGGATTTTTGCAATACGTTCATTCATAGAAAAAAATATCACAAAAATTGATATAACCAATATTAATAAACATGACATAAATAGACTTTTAACATATATCCAAAAAAAATTCCAAAAGTTACTATTCTTAACCTTTTTCTTCATTCAAAATTATCAATAAATTTTGCTCTCAATAAAATTTATTAACCTAAACAATTTTTTAGAACTCTTATTTATAGACCTAATTTTTTTGCTTCTTCTAATAATTTTTCAATTCTGTCTGTTTTCTCCCATGGTAAATCTAAGTCGGTTCTTCCAAAGTGCCCATAAGCAGCAACATTTTTATAAATTGGTCTTCTTAAATTTAAATCACGAATTATTGCAGCAGGTCTTAAATCAAATACTTTTGTAGCAATTTGAGCTAATTTTTCATCATCAATTTTCCCTGTCCCAAAGGTATCAATTCTTACTGATAATGGTTTTGCAACACCAATTGCATAAGCAATTTGAACTTCACATTTCTTAGCTAATCCTGCTGCAACTATATTCTTTGCAACATACCTTGCAGCATAAGAAGCTGATCTATCAACCTTTGTAGGATCTTTTCCTGAAAAAGCTCCACCACCATGTCTCGCATAACCACCGTATGTGTCAACTATTATCTTCCTTCCTGTTAGTCCAGAATCTCCTTGAGGTCCACCAATTACAAATCTACCTGTAGGATTAACATATATTCTTGTATTTTGGTCAATCATTGATTCTGGAACTATTGGTTTTATAACATGTTTTAAAATATCAGCTTCTATAGTAGCATGTGAAACTTCTGGACTATGTTGTGTAGAAACAACAATTGTATCAACTCTAATTGGTTTATCATCTTCATACTCAATAGTCACTTGTGTTTTTCCATCTGGTCTTAAATATGGTAAAGTACCATTCTTTCTAACCTCTGATAATCTTCTTGATAATTTATGAGCAAGTGAAATTGGCATTGGCATAAGTTCAGGCGTTTCATCACATGCAAAGCCAAACATCATACCTTGATCTCCAGCACCAATTGCTTCTATCTCTTCGTCAGTCATTTCACCTGTTTTTGCTTCTAATGCTTTATCAACACCCATTGCAATATCAGGTGATTGTTCATCAATCGCTGTTAGAACAGCACAAGTATCAGCATCAAAACCAAATTTAGCTCTTGTGTAACCTATTTCTCTAATTGTGTCTCTTGCAATCTTTGGTATATCAACATAACATGAAGTAGTAATTTCACCCATAACAAGAACTAGGCCAGTTGTAACTGAAACCTCACAAGCAACTCTAGCATTAGGGTCCTTTTCTAATATTGCATCAAGTACTGAATCAGATATTTGGTCACATATTTTATCTGGATGACCTTCAGTAACAGATTCAGAAGTAAATAGTTTTCTCATTTTTTAACCTCCTAAAAATATTATTACCAAAATAAAATAATATAATTAATGCCTCTTCTGATTAGAAGAGGCAAAACTTTTTATGTTTTTCCTCATCTCTCAGAATACATATTGCATTCTGAAGGAGTTGGCACCATTGCAAAATTGCTGGTTGCCGGGCTTCATAGGGCCTTTTCCCTCCACCTCTCTTGATAAGGAGAAGATATTTACTTTTAAAGCCTAATATATATTAGCAGAATAATTTTCTATTGTCAATAATTTAAAAAAAATATTTAAATTTTTGTTGAATTTCTAAAAATAATTTCGCAATCGATCTCTTGTTTTACTTCATTAATCTTTCCTCTTATCATATTTATTATCATTTTAGCAGCTAATTCACCTAATTTTTCTTTTGGATGATTAATAGAAGTTAACTTTATTTCAGATAAGGTTGATAAAAAAGAATTATCAAAACCAGCAACTGAAATATCTTGTGGAATTTTGTATCCTTTTTCTTTCAAAGTAATGCACATGGAAAGAGCTATTTTATCATTATAACAAACTATACAATCAAACTTTTCTTTATTAACTTTTTTCAATGCTTCAAACTGTATAGTTGAATATTCATCAGTTTCAAACCACAAAATATCATAAGCAACATTATTTTTTTCACAGGCATTCTTAAATCCTTCATATCTCTTTAAGCCTTGTAAATCATCTTTCTTAAAAATTCCTAACAAATTGCTATGCAATTTACATAGTTTATCAACCAATTTAAATACTGCTACAGTATCATTGGTAATAATATAGTTTTTTGATATACTTTCTAAAATAGTATTAATAAATATTGTAGGAATACCTTTTTGATCTAAGGCATTATAAATCATGCTATTTGGTGATTTAAATGCACTTTTTGTAGGTTCTATTATAACTCCAATTATTTTATCGTTTTGCAATATATTATTCAAATGGTACTTTTCAATTTCGTAATTATTATCAGTTGATAATAAAATAAGACCAAAACCTTCTTTTGTCATTATTTTTTCAATTCCTCTAATTATCGAAGGAAAAATATAATCGGAAATATAGGTGGTAAGCACTGCAATATAACGTGCGGTATCATTATAGCCATTTGCAACAAATGTACCTTTTCCTTTAATTGAAACCAAGACTCCTTCAAATGTAAGCTCCATAATAGCACGTCTTACTGTATGACGAGACGCATTAAACTTTTTTGCTAACATATTTTCAGAATAAATTGGCTGTCCTTCTTTGAATTTACCAGATTGAATGCTTTCCTTAATAAAATCAATTATAATTTTATATTTTGTATCCATTTTATTACCTGTGCATACAAGTATTTTAAATAATTATAGCATTAAATGCATACATTTATCAATGATTGTTAGTTATTCACCAATAATTTTTACTAATACTCTTTTTTTTCTTTTTCCATCAAACTCACCATAAAACACCTGTTCCCAGGTACCTAAATCCAATTTACCGTTTGTTATGGCAATAACAACCTCCCTCCCCATTATTGTTCTTTTTAAATGTGCATCAGCGTTATCCTCAAATCCATTATGAAAATATTGACTATAAGGCTTTTCTGGTGCTAACTTTTCGAGCCATATTTCAAAATCTTTATGAAGACCATTTTCATCATCATTTATAAATATACTCGCAGTAATATGCATTGCATTACATAACAATAATCCTTCTTTTATCCCACTTTCTTCAACACATTTTTCTAAAGTTTCAGTTATATTTACAAAAGCTCTCCTAGTAGGAATATTAAAAAATAGTTCTTTTCTATAACTTTTCAATTTAAATTCCCTCCTCTAAATTTGATAATAATTAATTATATTACATTTTAACAAATTACAAAGCAAATTAAAAAATTATAAATTTTAATATAATAAAACCAAACACAATTATAAAAATTTTAATCAAAATACATTAAATGTGGCATATTGAATTGTAGAAGGCTTTTTTGAGGTGATTTTAATGAGAAGAGTTTTTAATAAAAAAGATATTTTTGTTAGATACTCCGGGAATCCAATTATCACTGTATTTGATATTCCGTATTCTGCAAATGCTGTTTTTAATGCTGGTGCTACAAGATTTAATAATGAAGTTCTTTTGCTTTTACGTGTTGAAGATAGACAAGGAAAATCGCATCTTACTGTTGCAAGAAGTAGTGATGGCAAAACAAATTGGAAGATTGATAAAACCCCATTTATTTATCCACAACCTTCAATAAATGTCTATGAAGAATTTGGCTGTGAAGATCCAAGAGTTACCTATATATCTGAAGATGGGTATTATTATATAACTTATACTGCATATTCAAGGTATGGACCTTCGGTTGCTCTTGCAAGAACAAAAAATTTTAAGAAGGCTGAGAAATTAGGTATAATTTTTCCACCCAATAACAAAGACGCTGTTTTATTCCCAGAGAAGGTTAATGGAAAGTACGTATTACTTCATAGACCAGTAGCTGGTGATATAGAACATATATGGATAGCATATTCTGATGACTTAATAAAATGGGGAGGACATGAAGTAGTTCTTGTTGAAAAAGGTGGCCCATGGTGGGATGGTTTTAAAGTAGGTGCTGGATCAGTTCCTATTAAAACAAATGAGGGATGGCTTGTAATATATCATGGGGTTAAAATGATGGCAAGTGGTCCTATTTATAGACTAGGTGCTGCATTGTTGGATATAGAAAACCCTTCAAAGGTCAGAAAAAGATGCCCAGAATGGCTATTGTCTCCACAAGAGGTTTATGAACGAATTGGCGATGTTAATAATGTAGTATTCACTTGTGGGACTGTTGAAGATGGAAATACTATTTATCTTTATTATGGTGCTGCTGATTCATGTATTGCATTAGCATTTGCAGAAATTAATAAAATCCTTTCAATTTTAATAAAAGGTGATTCAAAGTAAAAAAGCTGTCCTTTAAAGGACAGCTTCTCTTAGTCTATTATTTCGTCAATAGGAGCTCCGGGTGGAACAATTGGAAAGGCTTTTTCATCCATATCTAAAACAAAGTCAATAATGGTTGGTCGTCCTGATTCAATTGCCTTTATTATTGCAGTGTCTACCTCTTCTGGTGTTTTAACTCTTATTCCTAAAGCACCATAGGCTTCAGCAAGTTTTACAAAATCTGGTGGTCTATTCAATGTGGTTTGAGAGAATCTCTTTTCATAAAATAAATCTTGCCATTGTCTTACCATCCCTAAAACACCATTATTCATAAGTGCAATTATAACTGGAATATTATAATGAACTGCTGTTGAAAGCTCACCACTATTCATTCTAAATGAACCGTCTCCTGCAACATCAATTACTATTTTATCTTTTTTTGCTATTTTAGCACCAATAGCTGCTCCAAAACCATAACCCATTGTGCCAAGCCCACCTGATGATATGAATTGTCTAGGCCTTTGGTATTTATAAAATTGTGCAGCCCATATTTGATTTTGTCCAACTTCTGTTGTTATAATAGCATCGTTATTAGTAAGTGCAGAAATTCTTTCAATTATATATTGTGGATGAAGTTTACCATCATTGGGGTAGGATAATGGATACTCTTTTTTCCATTCTCTTATTTTATTAATCCATTCACTGTTTGTTTTTTTATTTAAACTTTCATTTAAAATTTTTAGAATATTTTTTACATCACCAACCAAAGCAATATCAGAACCAACATTTTTATCTATTTCTGCAGGATCTATATCAATATGGATAATTTTTGCTTTAGGAGCAAATTTATCAACTCTACTTATTACTCTATCAGAGAATCTTGCTCCTACTGCAATAAGTAAATCACAATTCAAAACAGCATAGTTCGATGTCCTTGAACCATGCATGCCAACTAAACCTGTATAATTAGGATGCAGCGACGGCATCCCTCCTAACCCCATCAAAGTAGTTGCAATAGGTGCATTTATAGTTTCAACAAATTTCAATAGTTCTTCAGAAGCTTCAGAAGAGATTACTCCCCCTCCTGCACAAATAAATGGCCTTTGAGATTCATTTATAATTTCTATTGCTTCTTCAATATCTTCTTTAGAACTAATTATTATCTCTTGCTTTTTATTTGTATCAATTTCAATTTTATCATAATCGACTAATGCAGATGTTACATCTTTACAAACATCTACCAAAACAGGACCAGGACGTCCTGAACGTGCTATATCAAAAGCTTTTCTTATTGTATTTGCTAAATTATTTACATCTTTAACAATAAAATTATGTTTTGTAATTGGCATTGTTATACCAGTTATATCAACTTCTTGGAATGAATCTTTTCCAAGAAGTGATGTTGCAACCTGACCAGTTATTGCAACAACAGGTACGGAATCCATATAAGCCGTAGCTAACCCAGTAACAATATTAGTTGCTCCTGGACCCGAAGTTGTAAAAACAACACCAACTTTTCCTGAAGCTCTTGCATATCCATCTGCTGCATGAGAAGCATGTTGTTCATGTGACGTTAAATAATGTATTATTTCATCTTGATGTTTATATAATGAATCATATATATTTAATGCTGCTCCTCCTGGATAACCAAAAATTTCTTTCACACCTTGTTCTTTTAAACATTCTATTATTATTTCAGAACCTGTTAACTTCAATAAAAACCCTCCATTCTCACTTATTAATCTAAAATAGCACCAGTTGAAGCAGATTTAACTAGTTTTGAATATCTTCTTAAATATCCTGTTTTTATTTTTGGTTCAAATTCCGGTAACTCTTTTAATCTTCTTTCAATTTCATCTTGAGTTAATTCAATATTTAAAGTTTTATTTTCGATATCATATGAGATAATATCGCCATCTTGAACTATGGCAATAGGTCCTTTTTCAGCAGCTTCAGGAGAAACATGTCCAAAGCACGCACCTCGTGTTGCTCCAGAAAATCTCCCATCAGTAATTAATGCTACATGTTCAATAAGACCAACCCCTGCAAGAGCTGATGTTGGTGAAAGCATTTCTCTCATTCCGGGGCCACCTTTTGGACCTTCATATCTTATCACAATGACATCGCCTTTTTGTATTTTACCATTAATAATTGCATCAAAAACATCTTCACCATTTTCAAAAACTTTAGCTGGGCCTCTATGCTTTAACATACTTTGAGGTACTGCACTCTTCTTTATAACAGAACCGTCAGGTGCAAGATTCCCTTTTACAATAACTAGTCCACCTGTCTTAGAATATGGACAATCAATTGGTTTAATAACATTGTAATCTTTCACTTTGACATTATTTATATTCTCTGCAATAGTTTTAAGATTTACTGTTAAAAGATCAGTATTAATTAAATTAAGTTTTGAAAGTTCATTCATTAAGGCCTGTATTCCACCAGCATAATATAAATCTTCTATATGATGTTGTCCTGCCGGTGCTAATTTGCATAAGTTAGGGGTTCTATCACTTATTGAATTGATTAAATCTAAATCTATATTAATACCTAGTTCATGAGCAATTGCTAAAAGGTGTAGAACAGTATTTGTAGAACAGCCCAAAGCCATATCTACTGTTAAAGCATTTTCAAATGATTTTATGCTTAAAATATCAGAAGGTTTTATATCTTTTTCAATTAGCTCTACTATTTTCATACCAGCTTGTTTTGCAAGTCTAATTCGTTCAGCCGAATTAGCTAAAATAGTTCCGTTTCCAGGTAACCCTAAACCAAGAACCTCTGTAAGACAATTCATTGAATTTGCTGTAAACATTCCTGAACATGACCCACAACCTGGACAAGCATAATTTTCAAGCTCTAATAATTCTTCTTCGGTTATTTTATTGGTTGTAAATTCTCCTACACCTTCAAATACACTATTTAAATCAACAACTTTATTTTTTACCCTTCCTGCTTGCATAGGGCCACCACTAACAACAATTGCTGGAATATTAACTCTTGCAAGTGCCATAAGCATTCCAGGAACTATTTTATCGCAATTGGGTATTAAAACCATTCCATCAAACTGATGTGCCATAACCATTGATTCAACTGAATCAGCAATTAATTCTCTTGTTACTAAAGAATATTTCATTCCAATATGCCCCATAGCAATACCATCGCAAACACCAATTACATTAAATTCAATAGGTGTTGCACCAGCAAGTCTTATTCCCGCTTTTACTGCCTCTGCTATTTTATCTAAGTGAACATGTCCAGGAATTATCTCATTCCATGAGTTTACAACTGCTACTAAAGGTCTTTGTAGTTCTTCATCAGTATATCCCATTGCTTTAAATAGTGACCTTTGTGGAGCTTTTGCAAATCCTTTTTTTACAGTGTCACTTCTCATAATATCATCTCCTATCTAATATATATCAACACCATCAATTTGAGTAATTTTTTTGAATTCTTCCATTAACTTTTTAGTAATAGGACCAACTTCACCATTCCCGATTTTTCTTCCATCAACTTCAGTAACTGCAATAACTTCTGCAGCTGTACCAGTAAAGAAACACTCGTCAGCATTATATAAATTAAATAATGTAAACACTTTTTCAGATACTTTATATTCTAAATCAGAAGCTAATTTAATTACTGTTTTTCTTGTTATGCCATCTAATGCACCAAGATAAACTGGTGGAGTTATTAACTCTCCGTCTTTAACTATAAATATATTATCACCGGTACATTCTGTTACAAATCCATCTTGTGTAAGCATTATTGCTTCTGGAACTCCTGCACGATTAGCTTCTATTTTTGCCAAAATATTGTTAAGATAATTGAGTGATTTGATTTGTGGATCTACGCATTGTGGACTATTACGTCTTGTTGAAGCAGTTATAACCTTCATTCCTTTTTCGTACATTTCTTGAGGATATAAAACTATCGAATCGGCAATTATTACTATTGTTGGTTTTGGACATTTAGTTGGCGATAGTCCTAAATCGCCTGAACCACGAGAAACTACTAACCTAATATATCCATCTTTTATATTGTTAGCACGGCAAGTTTTAATTAGTGCTTGTGTCATATCTTCTTTAGAAATTGGAATTTCCATATAAATTGCTTTTGCTGCAGCGTATAATCTGTCTATATGTTCTTTACATTTAAAAATCTTCCCATTATATGCCCTAATTCCTTCAAAAACACCATCACCATATAGAAAACCATGATCAAATACAGATATTTTTGCTTCTGATTTTTTATATAACTCTCCATCTATATAGACTAGTTTCTCTTCCATTTTAATTTCCTCCTATTAAGTTTATTAAATTAATTATTAATTTTATAATATTTAGGGGAATTATGTCGATACTTTTTTTATTAAAAAAACTTTATTTTTAATGATTTTTGCAAAAGATTTCTGGGTATAAATTTATAAAATAAATTTTTTAATAAGGAGAGAATTCAAATGAAAACAAAAATTGCTAAAATACTAGAATTTGGAATGAAAATGGAGAAAAATGCAAAGGATTTTTATTCTTTTTATGCAAATTCGCTTGAAGATGAATCATTAAAAGCATTATTTAATGAATTAATAAAAATAGAAGAAGAACATTTTAAATTTTTAAAAAGTAAATATGATAAGTTAGATGTGCCAACACCTCCTCAAGAAATTTCGTGGGTTGTAGATATTCAAAATAAAATGGTAGATCCTCATATACTAGCAGATAACTCTGAATTAACTAAATTACCTCTTTCAGACATTGCAATTTTAAGATTAGCATATTTAATTGAAAGTGATTTTGCATCATTTTATAAGAATGCAGCTGAAAAGGTTGATCAACAAGATGTAAAAGAATTTTTACTTGAGCTTGCAAAATGGGAAGAAGAACATGAAAATCTATTTAAAAACAGGTATACAGAACAAATAAAAAAAGCGTGGGAAGATTTAGATATCTTTTAATAAAAAATAACATATTATTAGAATTATTATAAGAGGGTGTCTCAAAAGATAATTGAGCACCCTCTTATGTTTTACATATTGTCGGTATTTAGTATTTATCTGTTATATAAAGCACTAAATATAAAAGAATAATATGTTTTTGGACAGCCTTATAATTTAATTAGTTTAACATTGTTCTAAAATCTGACATACCCAATAGTATGTTTTTACAACATTATCTAAAATAATATACTCAGATTCACTGTGAGCATTATAATAGCCAACAGAAAGATTTAAGCAATTAATACCTAATTTATCATAAATAATTCTTACATCAGCAATATTAGGGCTTTTCTCTCTCTTTGTGTATATACCAATAGATTTTGCAGCATTTTTAACCTTATCAATATACTCTTCTTTTACACAGATATCTTTGCCTGCATAACTAACAATAATATCTCCGTAACCTTTTCTATCAAGACCTATACATAATTTTGTTCCATTAAAAAACTTTTGTTGGTTTTGCAAAAAGTATTTAATTCCTTGATGTTCATCTTCACAATATGTTGTAATAATAAATTTAAATGGAAAATCTGTAAATCTCAAAAGTGCTAGAATAATTGCAATTCCGCATCTATCATCACCACCAATAGGTCTAATTCCATTGCTTTTTATTATGTCTTTTTTGTGGTCATAATTAATCTCAAACATCCAATTCTTACCTACATTTTCTTTTCCAATTGAATCATAGTGAGCATTAAATACAATGCAAGGATTTTTACCTCTTTCTCCAAATGTATTTCCAATTTTGTCATCATCATAAAAAACATTAATTGAACTAAGTTCATCCTCAACATAATATTTGAGTTCCTGTTCTCTTCCTGGAAATGATTCAATCATACACATCTTAATTAATTGAGATTTAATATAATCCCTTACCCCTCAGACATAAAAATCGTTCTCCATAAAATATTTATATTTTTATTATACTATTTTTTATCAAATATTAATAAAATATTTTAAAAAAGGCTCTGCAAAATGCAAAGCCTTTAATCATATTGAATTTGTCCATTTACCACATCTATCTCCCCACATTGCAATAACTTTATCTTCCATTATTACCTTCACTACTTCACATCTATTTGAGCACCCTTTACATTCAAATGAAGATGTTTTAAAGTCAATATCTTTTGCATTAAATCCTCTAAAATTTGTCTTCCTATTTGTATTTCTTATATAATCTCTCGCAAGAATTGCAGCACCAATAGCTCCCATTACATTGAAATGTTCTGGAATAATTATCTCCTCACCAAGTTCCCTTTCAAAAGCAGCTTTAATTCCATGATTTGCAGCAACCCCACCTTGAAAAACAAAAGGTTTTTCCAGTTTTTTCCCTCTGCCTACATTATTCAAATAATTTCTTACCAAGGCATCACAAAGTCCTCTAATTATTTCAGCTTTAGAAAAACCAAACTGTTGTTTGGCAATCATATCAGATTCAGCAAAAACAGTACATCTACCTGCAATTCTTACTGGAGTTTTTGCTAATAGAGCCATTTCACCAAATTGTTCTATAGGGATTTTTAATCTTTCACTTTGGTGATCCAAAAATGAACCAGTTCCAGCTGCACAAACAGTATTCATTGCAAAGTCAACAACCATTTGGTCTCTAATAATAATAATTTTTGAATCTTGGCCACCAATTTCAAAAATAGTTCTGACATCGGGTACAAAATTAATAGTAGCTGTTGCGTGTGCCGTTATCTCATTTTTTATTACATCAGCACCAACAATTGCTCCTGCAAGCTGTCGTCCACTACCAGTTGTTCCTACACCAATAACATTTATTTGTCCTAAAGTATCTTCTAATTGCTTTAGACCTTCTTTTACAGAGTCAATTGGTTGTCCATTTGTCCTTATATATGTTTTAAATAGAACATTTACATCTTTATCTATTGCAATAACATTTGTTGAGACAGAACCTACATCAATACCAATATATATTTCTCTCATGCTACTACAACCCTTTCATTTTTATCTAGTTGTTTTTTTATGCCTTTTTTCCTATTTTTCAATAAGTCAATAAATGCTTCTATTCTTGTTTGTGTATTCGCTTTACCAGTCTGTTCATCAATAGGCAATGATAAAATAGGAATATCCTCTTCTTTCGAAATTTTGTGTATTAAGCTTTGAGTTACTAATTCTGGCAAACATGCAAAAGGCATTAAATGTATAATTCCATCAAAACCTCTTTCTTTATAATCTATTATATGACCAACTGTTTCAACAGCATGACCGCCAATTAGTATTTTTATGTATTTCTGCCCCTTCTTAATTAAATCTTTAAATCTTTTAGGCCTTAAAGACCACGGGACTAGGTTATCTCTAACCCATTCAGAAAGATATAAAGCCCTTTCAACCTCAACGCCTAAATTCCCAAGTAATTCTTCAATACCAAAATTTATAGAACTCTCCATAACAACATAGATTTCCCCAACAATACCAATTCTAATTTTTTCATTTTCATTAACTTTTTTTATAGGAATTTCTTCAAGCATTCTTTTACACTCTAAATATGTATTTTCTAATTCTTTTTTAGTTTTAATTTTATCAAATCTGTTTAATATTTCATTCCATACTTTAGTTGTTTGCCCTTTTTGTATTTCGTATGGTCTTATTTTTTGACTTAATTTTTCTAATTCATCAAGTTTTTGAATGAATTTATATAGCGTAATTACTCTATTAATTACTTTAAACCATGGCAATCTATTCCTTAATTTATTAATGTTTTGCAAAAAAGCTTTCCAATTGTCCTGTGGAGCATCAAGAATAATTAATTCTACATTATCATAACCCAAATTTTTTAAAATTAGTTTATGAGTATCTCCATAAAATCCCGCTCTACAAGGGCCATGTCCACCTGATGTAACTAATACTTCAGCCCCCATATTGATTGCTTCAATGTAACTGCCCATTACCATTTTTAGAGGAATACATGCAAATTCAGGAGAATATTTCACACCTAAATCCATTGTTTTTTGCGTTGGTTTTGGTGGCATTATCACTTCATGTCCTAAAAATTCAAATAATTTCTTGTATACAATTGTTGAACCCATATATGGAAAAGAAATTCTCATAATTTAACCTCCAAAGTTTGGGCTTTTTTTCTTTTAATCATATCAGTAAAAGCTTCAATTCTTGTAACTAAATGTCCTTCTCCGGTATGTTCATCTATCCTTAAAGTTGTAAAAGGAATTGATCTTTCATCACATTCATATTGAAGAAATTTACCAACAATTGCATCTGGACCACAGCCAAAAGCTGTTACGTGGATCATACCATCAATGATATTATTATTTAAGTAATAAAGTCCAGCACCTAATACCCTATTACTGAATGTCCAAAAAAGTTTCTTACGATACTTAGATAACTGTTTGTATGCGTCATCATGATTTACCATCTCAAACGTAAAAATATTTACATTTAATTCTTCTAACTTTTTAACAACATCAAGACTTATGAAAGGATCATAAAGGTTATAAACATATCCTAAAACGGCAATATTTATTTCACCGTTTTTCTTTATACTATAAAGGTATTCCTCCCAAAAGTTTTGTTTATATGAAAACAATGCTTTATCTAAACTTAGTCCATTATGTAAAAGCTTTTTAAATCTAGTAAAAACTTTATTAGCTTTTTTAAGAGCATTATTAAGCTCACGATATGAAAATCCAAATTTATCTATAAGTATATCATAGCTTCTTGGATCACATATATCTTCTGATATATCATTAATTATAGGGCTAATTATTTTCTTTTCTGAATTTTCAACAGTCCCTACAATTATATCGGGTAGTCCCATAAATTTAGGACAAAAGTATTCATTTTTCTGAATACTCGAAAATCTAGGAATAAAGACAAAATCTGAATTATTCAAACAATCTATAACATGTCCTGTGTATATCTTTATAGGAGCACAGATATCAGCAACAGCAGCTTTTGAACCATTATCAAGAATATCTTTTGTTGTAAGGCCACTTTCATAAACCTCAAAACCAAGTTCTGTAAAAAGTCTCTCCCAAAAAGGAAGGTAGTAATAATACAATAATGCTTGTGGTATTCCAATTTTCATAATTCTGACCCCTTTTTATAAAAATCAGCCTAATATATTATATCATAATTTTAACAAAAATAGCTGCTGATTTGTCAGCAGCTATTTTTCATTCTCGTGGCTTCATTGTTGGAAATAATAAAACATCACGTATAGAATAAGAATCAGTTAATAGCATTACAAGCCTATCAATTCCAATTCCAAGGCCTCCTGTTGGTGGCATTCCATATTCTAATGCCTCTATAAAGTCCTCATCCATCATATGAGCTTCTTGGTTACCTTTTTGCCTTTCTTTAAGCTGTTCTAAAAATCTTTCTTTTTGATCAAAAGGATCATTTAACTCTGAAAATGCATTTGCAAGCTCTCGACATGTAATAAATAATTCAAATCTCTCAGTAAAGTTGTTATTATCTTGCTTTCTTTTTGCAAGCGGTGACACTTCAACTGGATAATCCATAATAAATGTTGGTTGAACTAAATGTTCTTCAACCTTCTGTTCAAAAACCTCATTTATTATATGTCCAATTGAATACCTTTCTTCTATCTCAACACCTAATTCATTAGCTAAATTTCTTGCTTGTTCTAAAGAAGTTACATTTGAAAAATCTACGTTTGTATATTTCTTAATTGCATCTACCATTGTCAGCCTATCCCATGGAGGAGTTAAATCAATTTCTTGTCCTTGATAGTTTATCTTTAAAGTCCCTAAAACTTCTTTAGCAGCATTAACAATTAAGTTTTCTGTTAAATCCATCATATCTTTGTAATCTGCATAAGCTTGATAAATTTCAATAGTTGTAAATTCTGGATTATGTTTTATAGAGATCCCTTCATTTCTGAATACCCTTCCAAGTTCATAAACTTTATCATAACCACCAACAATTAAACGTTTTAAATGAAGCTCTGTTGCAATTCTTAAATATAGATCAATATCAAGTGCATTATGATGAGTAATAAATGGCCTTGCTGCAGCTCCTCCTGCTATAGTATTTAAAACAGGGGTTTCTACCTCCAAAAAACCATTTTCATCTAAGTATCTCCTAATGTTTCTAATTATTAAGCTTCTCTTAATAAAAGTTTCTTTCACATTAGGATTAACAATTAAATCAAGATATCTTTTTCTATAACGTGTATCAACATCTTTTAATCCATGCCATTTTTCTGGTAACGGTCTTATACATTTTGATAATAATTCAATATATTTAACTTTAATTGAAATTTCACCTTTATGAGTTTTAAATACATCACCTTTAACACCTATTATATCACCTAAATCAAAATCCAAAAATTGCTTATAGGTTTCTTCACCAACTTCATCAATCTTAACATAGATTTGTATTCTACCAGTAGTATCAAGTAGATCAGCAAAAGTAGCTTTGCCATGACCTCTTTTTGACATGAGTCTACCTGCAACAGACACTTCTTTCCCTTCAAAGCTCTCAAAGTTTTCTTTTATTTTTGTTGCATAATCCTTGATATCGTATTTTACTTTGTTGTAAGGATTTTGATTGTATTCTTGCAATTGTCTTAATTTATTTATTCTATTTTGTATTTGTTCATTTAATTCTTCTTGGGTAAATTCAAACTCTGACATAAACTTCACTCCATCTATTTTGTAATTTCTAAAATTTTGTATCTAAATTTACCTGCAGGTACACTAATTTCTACTTCTTCTCCTGCTTTTTTGCCAACTAATGCTTTCCCAACCGGAGATTCATCTGAAATTTTATTTTCAAAAGGATTGGCTTCCTTTGAGCTAACTATTTCATACTCCAATGTTTCTTCAGTCTCAAGATCAAGTATTTTTACCTTTGTTCCAATACCTACGAAATCAGTTGATATTTCATCTTTATCTATTATTTCAACACTTTTTAATAGTTTCTCTAAGTATAGAATTCTTTCTTCAAGTTTAGCTTGTTCTTCTTTTGCTTCATCGTATTCTGAATTTTCTGATAAATCACCAAATGAACGAGCTATCTTAATTTTTTCTGCAACTTCTTTCCTTTTTACTGTTTTTAATAACTCTAATTCTTTTTGATATTTCTCATATGCTTCACGTGATATTTTTTGAACTTTGATATGTTCAAGTTCTCTTGCCATATTTTCCTCCCCTTTTAGCATAAAAAATATAAATATCCCTTTGTTTTTAATTTTATTACATAACTTAAAAACTATGCTCTAACATTTTTAACTTTTGTCAATTATAAACTAAAGTTTAATATCTGTCAAGAAAGCAAAATATTAATTTTCATCAAAGCTTTTTTCAGGTTCCATATGAATAGTTACATAAGAATTCGGAAAAGATTTTTTGATATCATTTTCAATAATGTTACATAGTTCATGAGCTTCATTAAGTGTTGTCTCCTTATTCATTCTAAGATGTATATCTATTTCCCTTCTATCTCCACTTTTTCTTGTTCTTAATTTATGATAGCTTGTAATTTGTGGATATTGTCTTATTATATTATAAATTTCACTAATTTCTTCCTGTGGCAAACTAATATCAACAAGGTCTTTTATTGATTTTGCTGTAAGATCATATGCTGCTTTTATTATAAGTACAGCTACTATAAGTGCAAAAATAGGATCAAGAATATACTGCCCAGTAACTTTAATCATTATTAATCCAATAAATACTCCCGCAGAAGTAAATACATCTGTAAAGAGATGCATAGCATCAGCTTCTAGTGCAACAGAATCTGTCTTTTTGGCTATTCTAAAAAGTTTTGATGAAATAAATAAATTTACTATTGCTGAAATTAACATTACTATGATGCCAGAATTAAGATTTTCTATTTCAGCCTTAAAGATAATCTTTTTTATTGATTCATATATTATAATTATTGCTGCAAATAGAATTAGAATAGCTTCAAATGCACCAGAAACATTTTCATACTTTCCATGCCCATAAGGATGGTCTTCATCTGCAGGTAATCTTGCTTTTTTTATTGAAAAAAAAGCAACAAAACTTGCAATTAAATCAATTCCTGAATGTACAGCCTCTGATAATACTGCAACAGAATTCATCATTATTCCTGCTATTAACTTAAATATTACAAGGCTTATGTTAGATATAACAGATAATAATGCAGCTTTCTGCTTATCCATAAAAGAAAAAACCTCCTTAACATAATTAAAAAAGCCTACGAGAATCATGATATAAATCATGGTCCCGCAGGCTTAGCTGCTGCTTGATATCAAGCCCGAGAAAAGTTTAACTTTTCTCTGTCCATTTCAAATAAAATTATAATAACGGTATTTTAACATCAAAATAATCTTTTGTAAATATCTCATAAGCATCAAGATAATTATCAATGCTTCTATACAAGAACTTTTCGCAAATTTCTGAAATATCCTTAATATCTAAATCACAAAAAACATAATTATTATTTATTAATATATCTTTTAAAATATTAAAGTTAAACTTTACTTCATCAGTGCTAATTAGTTTTTTTGTATATAAATTATCATGAATATTTCCATTTAGAAGGTCACAAATAATTGAATTTGAATTAACAAAACACACACTTTGAAAATCAAAAACAATATCACATATTTTTTGTAAATTACTTTGATTTTCAGTATCAACTAGTATAACCCCAAATTCTCTCAATAATTCCTCTGAAATCTTTTCAAATTTATTAGATTCCTTAATTGTATATATAACATTTACGTTATTTGATAGTTGATATAATATACCATTTCTTTGCGACTCTTCAATCCCAATTATTCCAACATTAAGCTTATTTATTTTTACTCCAAATTTTTTTAGTATTTGCCTTAATATATAATATGTAATATATAGTAAAATGTATTTATTAGTATTAACACTTTTTGATATTTTAATAATGTTATTATTTCGATAGTATTCAATTGTTTGTATTATTTTCTTAATCTTTCTTGAATTATTTTCTATGTCTGGAAATATAAAAAATTCTAATTTGTATTCTGTCTCGTTAATATATCGAATATACTCCTCGTATTGTGGGATTGAATTTTTAATTAAAATATTTTTAATATATCTAGGTAAATACTTTTTTATTCCTTTAAGAAATATATCAAAATCCTGACTATAAATGAAAAAAGAAAAATACCTAATTATAAATCACCCTTTTGTAAAACACTCTATTAATAGAATATTTCAATTCTTGGCTTAAAATCAATATTTTTTAATAATTCTTCGAATTCTTTTTTGGTCATATCTTCAAGCCTTTTGTTTGTTAATGCCACAATAATTGCTTCTAAGACATTTGTTCCAAATGAACGTCCATCAAATTCAGGTGTTGTTGTAACTAACATCTTAATACCACGATTTTTTAAATTTGCAATGTCGTCTTTAGTTATTGTATTTGTAATAATTATTTTATCCTTTAGGCTTTCAGGCATATATTTTTCAATGTACTTATAATCACCTGCTATAATGTCTGCCATATCATAATATTTTTTGTACTTTTTCAATTTTTTAAAATCTTTAATATTTTCGCTGTCGCTTGGATATAACAAACTAAAAGGAAGTTTGACAATTAGCGGCATTAAAAAAGAAGCTAAATAATATATAGTTTTCAAGTTTTTTATAATAAGATTAATACCCAATGCAAATAATGCATCTCCAATTAATAATTGACATCCTTCTTCATAAAGACCCTCTGCTAATTTATATCTATCTAAAGCAGAAACAATTAATGCTTTTTTCCCTCTGAAATCAATTATTTTATGTTGGCTCAAATACTTAATAACCCATTTTTCGAATGTATTTTTTATCCCTGTTCCATCTACTAATGGCGTCTTTTTTGCAGCTTCTTTTATAGGAAGAGCATCACGAATAACATAATTCTTTCCGCCACCATATAAAACTATATCAATACCACCCATTCCAAAGGCATCAACTTTACCATCTAAATCCTTAATAATTTCAACTGCCTTCTTTATATCACCATCTGTTCCTATCCTTTCAATTTCAAATTCTTGTCCTAAAATAATTGTTTTTACCCTATGGTTTCTTTTTGATGACCCAATGCTAACACTAACTACCCTCTTCATATTATCAGCCTCTTTTAAGATATTATATTTGACAAAATTTTTTTAAGACTATCAATATCAACATAAACATCATTTTTCAGCGGAGATTTTCCAAGTGGTATACTTATTACTTCATTATCTAAAAATGCTTTAAACCAATTTAATCTAAAATCTGACCCCATTGCAATAACCACATCATACATTTTAAATTTCTCCAAGTATCTGCTAAACACCTCCAAAAGTTCGGCTGCACTCATCGAATTAATAAAATTATTTCTTTCATGTTCTGTCATTAGAAGATAAAAGCCAATACCATATTGTTCTAAAACTTCTTCAACCTCTTGCTTATTTTTTATTGGAAAACCTATTACAGCAATGTTCCTTCCTTTCCTAACTTCACCTATACCCTCAATACGTGATATAAATGACCTATCAACACTTACAATATCAGCTACTTCAGCTTGTGATAATCCTTTAGATCTTAAATCCAAAATTTTTTTTATTTTATCACTTATTTTTTGTAGGCTAATAATTTTATCATTTATTCTATAAAAATCCACTTTTATCACCTAATTTTTATTATTACTATAATAATATCATAATATAATATTAATGTTAACAAATTTGTGCACAAATATCATCAGACAATATCTTCTAAAATTACTCTTGCTGGTGCACCATCACAATTTGAAATTTTAAGTGGTAATGCATATATTTTGTAAACTCCTTGCTTTACATTATGTAAAAGAAGCCCTTCGATTATTATTATATTATTGCTCAATAATCTCTTATGGACATAATAATCTTTTGAGTAAAAATACTCAATTGATAAATAATCAATACCAATTGCCTTTATTCTTTTTTCAACCAAATAATCTGCTGCACTATTATCAATATATACAAAATCTTTATAAAACTCATTATTTAATAACTTATCGTTATTATCTGTTTTTAAAAGAATAATGTCATTTTCATTAATATCAAAATTTAACAGATCCTCTTTTGAAATTTTGTTCTTGTTCTTAATTTCAAATACCTTTGCTGTACCAATCAAAAGATTTAAATCAATGTTATCTATACTTTTACCATTATCAATAAAATGTTTTGGTGCATCAATATGAGTAGCTGAATGACTGCCCATTTCAATAAATGAAACATTTGCTACATTTCCTTTTTTTATTTGTGATATTTCTTGAATATGAAATTGTGTATCATTAGGAAATACAGGTATATCTTTAGATAATGTCATTGTTATATCAATATACATAAATTTACCTCCTTAATATTTATAAATTATAAAGAGGGTGCAATAAGCTTTGCCCCTCTTTCCTACTTAATGGCCCTTATTCAAATACACTAAAGTGCTAATTGTGATTTTAATTTTTCAATATATTCCAAAATGAATTGTACTGCTTCTTCTTTTTTTATTTCAATAACCTCTTTTGTTTTTCTATCTCTTAATTCAACAATTCCTTCATTTATTTTTTTACCAATGGTAATCCTCAAAGGAATTCCTATTAAATCTGCATCTTTAAATTTCACTCCTGCTCTTTCTTCTCTATCATCTATTAATACTTCTAATCCCTTGTTTAATAATTCATTGTATATTCTCTCAGCCTCTTGCATTTGATTTTTATCTTTAGCATTAACAGGAACAACTATTGCATGAAAAGGAGCTATTGAAATTGGCCAAATAATACCATCATCATCATGTGATTGTTCAATAACTGCTGCCGCAGTTCTATTAATTCCAATTCCATAGCAACCCATAATCATTAATTTTTGTTCACCATTTTCATCGGTATATACGCAATTAAAGGCCTTTGAATACTTAGTTCCAAGTTTAAAAATATGCCCTATCTCTATACCTTTTTCAACTTTTACGTTAGTTTCTTGACAGATTGGACATATATCATTTTCTGTAATATTTCTAATATCTTCAAATCTAGAAACATTAAAATCTTTTAAATTGACATTTACTAAATGATAATCAGTTTCATTTGCTCCCACTACAAAATTTTTCATATATTTTATCTCATTATCAGCAATAATCTCAATATCAAGACCAATTGGCCCTGCAAAGCCAACCTTTGATTTTGTAATTTTTTCTACAATCTCAGCAGATGCTAATTCAGCTTCATTTGCTTTAAATAGATTTTTAAGCTTGGTTTCATTAATCTCTCTATCACCCCTAACTAATGCTGCTACAATTTTATCATCAATAGAATAAATCATTGTCTTGACAAACTTTTTATCAGTTATTCCTAAAAAATTAGCCAGTTCGTCAATTGTTCTTACATTAGGAGTATAAATCTTTTGTATTTCTTCAATATTTTCATTTAGCTCAATTTCATTGACAATACATTTTGCTTTTTCTACATTTGCAGCATATCCACATTTTGGACAATACGCAATTTCAGCTTCACCAACAGAGGATGGAACCATAAATTCGTGTGAGTTAGATCCGCCCATTGCACCAGTGTCTGCTTCAACAACCTTAACATCTAATCCACATCTTTTAAAAATTCTAACATAGGCATCAAACATTTTTTTGTATGATTCATCTAAACCTTTTTCATCTTTATCAAAAGAGTAGGCATCCTTCATTGTAAATTCTCGGCATCTCATTACACCAAATCTTGGTCTTCTTTCATCTCTATATTTTGTTTGTATTTGATAAAGTGTTTTAGGGAGTTCTCTGTATGAAGAAATCTCACTTGCAGCAATATAGGTAAATGCTTCTTCATGAGTAGGTCCAAGGCAATATTCTCTTTGATTTCTATCTTTAATTTTAAACATCTCAGGACCAAATACAGACCATCTTCCAGATTCCTCCCAAAGTTCTTTGGGCATAAGAGCAGACATATGAACTTCTTGTGCACCGGATCTATCCATCTCTTCTCTAACAATATTCTCTATTTTTCTCAATACTCTATAACCTAAAGGTAAATAAATATATATTCCTGAAGATAATTGCCTCATAAAACCACTTTTTAGCATAAGTTTATGTGAAACAATTTCTGCTTCAGATGGAATCTCTTTAATTGTTGGCATAAATAATGTCGAAACTTTCATATTACTTGCTCCTTTCAATTATTTCGAATATAATTTTTCAATTATAATTTTTTTCATTTCACGTTCTATTTCCCAATGTTTTAGTGGCTTAGATAATGCAATAATTCTAATTGTATATTCTATCCAATTAGTATCAATTATACCTATAATCTTAGGTTCTTCAACCAAATCATCAATATACTTATTTTTAATCTCTTCAAATACACTTTGTAGATTTTGACATACATCATTATATTTTAAATTAATATTTACTTTAATATCAACAATAACTTTAGAGTTTGTTCGAGACCAATTTGTAATTGTTCCAATAGATCCATTTGGAATAATATGAATTGAACCATTAAAGTCCTGAATTTTTATTGTTTTTAATCCCATTTCAATAACATATCCGCTTTTTGAGTCTATTGTAATATAATCGCCAACAGCTAATTGATCTTCAATAATCAAAAAAAGACCTGCTATAAGGTCTTTTATTAAGCTTTGAGCACCAAAACCAATAGCTACTCCACCAATTCCCGCAACTGCTAACAATGTTTTTATAGGTATATTAAACTTTTCAAGTACTAATACAATTATAATAAAATAAATAAAATATCTTAAAACACTCTTAATTAACGCTGCTGTTGTATCAATCCTTTTTTGATTAATTGGTATTACAATTTTTTTTTCTCGACTCTGCCATCTATCAATAGCATTATTTATTAATTTTATCAATATTAATCCAGTAATAACTATAAATATTGAGTATATAAAATTACCACCATATAAAAATAAATCATCTAATATTTTTTTAACCATCATTAACACCTACAAATTCCTTAAACAGTTTAAATTGATTTTCATTTTTTTGCCACATAGATTCTGGATGCCACTGAACCCCAATAAAGAATTCCTTATCATTTTTCGAAATAGCCTCAATTATTCCATCTGAAGATCTTGCTTCAATTGAAAAACCTGATGCAATATTATTCACAGCCTGATGATGAAAAGAATTTACAAGTGTTTCTTTTGATTTAAATATATTATATAGTTTTTTACCTTCTATGAATATAGAATGATAACCAATCCAGACCTCAGTATTTTGCCAATGAGAGAGAGGATAATTACTTGAATTAATATCTTGTATTAAATCACCTCCAAAAGCAACATTCATGATTTGAATACCTCTACATATAGCTAATACTCTTTTATTTAATCTATCAGCTATCTTCATTGCTTCAATCTCTATCTTATCCCTCAATATATTAATTCTACCAATCCCTTTTAGTGGTTGACTTTTATAAAACTGAGGATGAACATCTTCACCACCACAAAATAAAAGAGCATCAGCATTTTTAATATATTGTTCTAACTTACTGATTGAATTTTTACTACTCGGAAAAAATGAAATATCACAATTGAGTTTTAGTAGCGGCTCATAATAATCAATAGAACAATATAACCTATGTTTTTCAAAATCATAACCACAAAATATTAATACATTCAATAAAACACACCTCATTTTTTAAAATTCATACTCAAAATCTTTAAAGCTATTTCTTTCAGTGGAAGTTTGCTATCCATGCTTAGTTTTTGCAATTTTTTCATAGCAGTATTTTCATCAATCTTTAATTCTTTCATAAGAATACCTTTAGCTTTTTCTACGATTTTTCGTGTTTCAAGGCTATCTTTAAGTTTCTCAATCTCGAGTTCAAGTTTTCTCATTTTATTATAGTTTTTAATAATTAAATCAATATATGATATAAACGAAGCTTTATTGAATGGTTTATATAAGAATATATTAAAAATATCATTTTCAAATATAACTGATTCCATTTGAGATTTTTGTGACTCATTTGCAAGTACTATTACAGGACAAATCTTATCACTATTTATTACCTCAATCATTTCAATAAGACTTCCTGAAGAAAAACCATATTCAACAATCAATAATTGTGGTTTTAGAGTCCTTACTTTTCTGATACATTCTGAAAGATCAAAAACATTATCTACTATAGTATAGCCATTTTCTTGCAAAGCTTTTTTAATAACATTATTAAGATTAGAAGTTTTAATACCTACAATTACCTTTACCATGTTTATCTCTTCCGTCATTTTTTTATTATTTTATCAAAAAAATTAACAATGTTCTATAAAATCATTATAAATCCTTTCTTAATAATAGTAGAAAATACATCACATATTGTTTTATCAAATTGTTTCCCTGCATTTTTTACAATCTCATTTAAAGCTTGTTCCTTAGAAAAGGCATGCCTATACGGTCTATCTGAAGTCATTGCATCATATGCATCAGCAATAGAAATTATTTTAGCAAGAACATTAATCTCATTATCTTTAAGACCTCTTGGATAACCCTTTCCATCCACTCTTTCATGATGTTGAACAACAATATTTTTTATCCTTTCCATAAAATCGAGATCCTTTAATAAATCAAAACCTAATTCTGGATGCCTTTTAATTTCATTAAATTCCTCTATCGACAGTTTTTCTTTCTTGTTCAATATGTTTTCATCTATCCCAATCTTACCTATGTCATGTAATAAACACGCAATTCTTAAATCTTTCCTATCTTGTTGCGAAAGATTCAATTCCTCAGCAATTTTATCAGCAATTTTCATAACTCTTTCACAATGTCCTTTTGTATATTCATCTTTATATTCTATTGCTTTTGAAAGTGCTAATATTGTATCGTAATAGTAATCTTCTAGTTGCTTATTCTTAATTTCTAATTCTTTCTTAGAGTTATTCAATTGAATTATTGTTTCTTTCAATTTTTCATTAATTAGTTCTGTTTCTTCATAAAGCTTTTCTATTTCATTTTTCTGAAGCAAAACATTCTTATAATTTCTTGCGTTATTTATAGCAATTACTATCAAATTTAACAATGATAATATGTACTCAATAGATTCATTATATTTATATGTAGTTTTTAATCTAAAATATATAACACCATCAATACTTTGACCTGATAAAACAGGAATTGCAACCTTGAGAACATCAAAATCCTCAAGGTGCAACATTTTGAAAGCAATATTCCTTTCATTATTTGCTTGTTTTATGAGATTTGTTTCATCCTGATCTTGTTTCCCAAAAAAATAATAGTTATCAAAATAGTTTTTTGAGTTATATATCATAAAACATATTCTTTGATAATCAATCTTATAATTAGATTCTTTTGTTATAACTCCAACAATTTCATCAATATTTGTAAGATAAGATATTTTATGTGATATATTAAAAAGATAAAGTAGCTGTTCATTTTTTTCTTTTAACTCATTTTGATTTTGAAGTAATCTATCAAGAACATCAGTCATTTCTTTGTTTAATTGTGACATATTGTTCATTGACAGTTCCATTTCACTTTTTTCACTTTTTAGATTATCAATAACTTCCATTAATTCTTTTCTTTTGCGAATATATCTTGTTAATAAAGACTCATAATAAGCAAAATAGAAATATATACAATATGAAATTAGAAAAACTGTTGAAATTATATTTATAAGAGGAAAATAACCATTTTTATAATAATAGCTTATTACCGATATCACAAAAGGTATTGCGAGAAGAAAAAAAACTATAATTTCTCTTTTGTATTTTGACTGATCACCGTTGCTGTTATTCATTAGCTGCCTCCAAAAAGTATAAACTCATATATAATACTTTTCGACAAATTGTAGAAAAATCCTTTATTTAATAAAATGATATTATAAAGTGTAAAGATCTTTTATCCTCGGATAAATAGATGTATATAGCTTATATGATTTTCTATAAATATCATAATTCTTTTGGTTTGGTTCACATTTTTCTACTTTTACTATCATTTGATCACATGCTTCTTCAACAGAACTAAATTCTTTTGCACCTACTGCTGCAAGGATAGCTGCACCAAATGCAGGACCTTCTTTAGAATTTAATGTCCATACTTCATTTTCAAATATATCAGCCTGCATCTGTTTCCACAATTTACTCTTAGCTCCACCACCAGAAACATATATCTCACTTATCTCCACATCCATACCTTTAATAACCTCTAAACAATCTTTGAGGGAATATACAACACCTTCCATGACCGATCTTATAAATTCTCTTCTTGTATGCTTAGCTGTTATTCCGAAAAATATTCCTCTTGCATATGGATCGAGTATTGGTGTTCTTTCACCCATCAAATAAGGCAAGAATACAAGTCCATCACTACCTGGATTTGCCATTTCCGCCTCTTTATCCATTAGTATATAAGGGTCTGAATTTATATATTCATAAGCCTTCATTTCTATATGAGCAAAATTATCTCTAAACCATTTAAGTGATAATCCTGCTCCTTGAGTAACACCCATAACATGCCATTTTCCTGGAACAGCATGACAAAAAGTGTGAACTCTTCCAAGTGGGTCTACTTTTATATCGTCGATATGTGCAAATACAACACCAGAAGAGCCTATTGTCGAAGAAACTACTCCTTTTCTAACAATACCATTACCTACTGCACCTGCAGCCTGATCTCCACCACCAGCAACAACAAAAGTTGATGTAGAAAGACCAGTTAATTTAGATACTTCATTAGTTATTGTTCCTGTTATCTCAGGTGATTCATATACTTTGCCAAGAATTTGTTTATCAATCTCTAATTTTTCAAGAACTTCATTTGACCAACATCTATTCTTTACATCTAAAAGTTGCATACCAGATGCATCTGATACATCAGTTGCAAATTCTCCAGTTAATTTAAATCTAATATAATCCTTTGGAAGTAATATCTTATAAATTTTTTGATAATTTTCAGGTTCATTGTTTTTTATCCATAGAAGTTTAGATGCAGTAAAGCCAGTTAATGCTGGATTAGCAGTTATTTCAATTAATCTTTCTTTACCAACTTTACTAGTTATTTCATCACATTCTTTTGCTGTCCTTTGATCACACCAAATAATTGATGGTCTAATAACATTTAAATTTTTATCTAGCATTACTAAACCATGCATTTGTCCAGTTAAACCTATACCTTTAACTAATTGTGGATTAACATTTGATTTTCTTAATACCTCATTAATTCCATTTAATGAGGCTTGCCACCAATCATCTGGATTCTGTTCTGCCCAGCCAATATTAGGTTGATATAATGGATATTCATATGTTGCAGTTGAAATTATTTTCCCTTTTACATCAACTAAAATAGTTTTTGTACCTGAAGTTCCAACATCAATACCTATATAGTACATAAAAATACCTCCCTAAGATTAACAAAATTGAGATTATTGAATTTTTATAATGTTTCATTAATTGTTAATATTATATATCAGACACTAATGCTTGAACAACTATGAAATAATAATTTTAAAAAAATAACAGCTACTTAGGTATAGTAGCTGTTATTTATTGTAATTTTCATTCAAATCAGTTTTTAATTTTTCAATAAGAGTAGTCAAATCAAGGTTTTTCTCTCTTCCATTTTCGCTACAAACTCTTTTTAATTCATTTAAATTTATTAAATTTATGCATTTGTTTATGCTATTGTTTATCTTTGTATTAAGTTGTACAATAAGTCTTTCTTCCATTACCCCTTATAAACCCCTACTTATTTTATTATCTTTATTTTATATTATTACTTTAACTAAATAAAATGTCAATAATTTTTTTAAAAAGACTATACTTTTTTTACATATCTATTCAAATTATTATTTTAATAATAATTCTATGCTATAATTAAATTTATTATTTTAATTTTTGGAGGTCATAAATGAGATATTTTTTATTTGCAATTATCGTAGGTATTTTTATTGGTTTTCAGTCTCCAATAAACTCAGCACTAGGCAAAGTTACTGATCCAAAAGTAGCTGCAATATGGAATAATCTGCTCGGTTTATCTGCACTAGTTTTTTTGGGTATTACAACTAATTCAATATACAAATTTCCTACTCTATTTAAAAGCCCTCCAATTCTTTTAATTGGTGGTCTTCTTGGGGCCTCCATTGTTTATTTATCAATTATTACAATACCTAAAATTGGTGCAGCAAATTTTATTGCTTTTATAGTATTAGCTCAGTTATTATCTTCATTATTTATTGATTATTTAGGGTTATTTGGATTACCAAAGAAAAATATTGATATAAGCAGAATTATAGGAGTATTATTTCTTCTTATAGGTGCATATTTAATAAAAAAATAATATAAAATCCCCTTGGAATTATCTACATTTGATAAATATGATAATAATTATTTATAATAATATCAAAACTATTTATGTAAACCAAGGGGGTTGTTTTATGATTAGGTTTATTGCTAAGTTATTTTTTGTTTTATTCTTTGCTTTTCTTTTAATTACTAACAAATTAAATACCAATGTCTTTGCTTCTGAAATCTCAAAAGATAAAGCAATATTTATGAATGGAACAAATGAAAATACTTTAGAAATATTAAATATTAATAATAAAAATTATATTTATGCTTATGATTTCTCAAAAATATTAAATGGTTCTTTTACTTTCAATCAAACTGATTATAATTTTCTTACATCTAAAATGTTAGTTGATGAAAATGAGCTTACATTCAAATTAGATAGCAACGTATTTAACTATAACGGCAAAAATTTATCAATTACAGAGCCAATGAGAATAGTAGATAATAGAATTGTTATTCCAGTTTCGGCATTAAAATCTACATTAGGTATATATGAATTTACACATATTAAGAATAATACTAAAATGTTATTTTATCCTCGTAATAATACAATATATTATAAGGTTATGTCAGGAGATTCTTTATGGATAATTTCGCAAACTTTTAATACATTAATTGATGATATTAAAAAATTAAATAGTCTTACTGATAATAATATCTATGTCGGACAAATTTTAGCTGTAAAACAAATAAAGTTTTTACCCCCAAATGTAAATGCAACAACAAAGTGGTGGGTTTCAGTAAGATCTTTGCCTGATACAACTTCAGCTATTATTACTTCAATACCTCAAAATAATGTAGTTTCTGTAATAGGTAAAATTGGTGATTACTATAAAATTCAAACATCCAAAGGCCCTGGATATGTATCAGTATGGGCTTTACAAGTCATACAAAATATTGATGATACAAGTACTCCAAGCAAATATTTTACTAATTATATACCAGTTGATACCTCTTCAGATTCGGTTACCTATACTTCTTATAAGGTGCAATCTGGAGATGATATATGGAAGATATCTGTAAAATATGGTATTCCAGATAACGAACTTATGCAGGTGAATAATCTAACAGCTTCAAGTATCATATATGTTGGGCAGTTATTAAAAATTCCAGTTCATAGTATTGCATTAAAACCAGCAAATAATGGATTAGAATTGTTGGATTGGTTTAAACAAGGTAATTATCTTTTCCCGATCGGAAGTGTTGGTAAGTTCACTGATATTGCAACAGGTAAAAGTTTTTATGCAAAAAGGACCATGGGAGCTACACATGCAGATGTTGAGACATTAACATATACTGATACACAAATTATGAAGGAGATATTTGGTGGTTATTGGACATGGACAAGAAGACCCTTCATTCTTGAAATTAATGGAAGAAAAATAGCAGTATCAATATCAGGTATGCCTCACGCAGGTGTAGATGGTGCTCCATATAATAGTTACGTATCAAATAGAAGTGGCGACTATGGATATGGCCCAAACTTAGATACTATTAAGAATGGAATGGACGGACATTTCGATGTTTATACCTTGAATGGTTTAAGACATAAGGATAATTTAATAGACCCACTTCATCAACTGACTGTATCTATTGCAGCAGGATTAAGATAAATTAATGAGGGTGGCTCAATCAAGTAATGAGCACCCTCTTATTTTATATGTATAAATATGCAATCCTATTGATAAAAACCGATTAGCTAATTATTTTTTATATCTCTGGTTCTGGTAAGATACTATTTTGTGCAAAACTATAAGCATTATTGTTCCCAACAATTATATGGTCACAAACCTTAACTGATATAGCTGATAAAGCATTTACTATTTTTTGAGTTGTTTTAATATCCTCAAGTGAAGGTTTAAGCGAACCAGCTGGATGGTTATGAGCAATTATTACATTACTGGCATTAAACCTAAGAGCTACTTCAACCACTTTTCTTGGATAAACAGCTGCTTCTTTCACTGTTCCTTCAAACAACAAATATGGCTGAATAACATTTAATTGTGTATCAAGGCTAACAATATAAAATACTTCATTTGTTCTCCCAATAAATAAACTTTTAATATATTCCTTTGCTGACTCTACATCTTTTAATTGTTGCTTTGATTTTGTCTTATCAAAAATATATCTTCTACTAATTTGAGAAATTAAGCTGAGTAAGATAGCTGAATTCTCTCCAATGCCTTCAATTTTAGTTAATTCTAATGGATCTTGTTCGAAAATTGCTGATAACGATCCATATCTGTTCAATAATAAATGTGCAAGATTGTTAGTATCTTTTCTCGGAATGCTGAAAAATAATAATAATTCTAAAACCTGGTGGTCATTAAAATTATCTAATCCTTCATTTATAAATCTTTCTTTTAATCTTTTTCTATGACCAGTATGGACATTTTCCATTATAATTCCCTACCTCATAAAATTTAAAGGGCTAAATCATTTAATTTCTTCAATAATATAATTTTGAGACCCAAGTCCAATATTTTCAAGTTCATTAATTTGAACATATGGATTTTTACCATGTAATCTTTCAAATAGATGACCTTCTGTTCCCATTTTATATCCTATTGGAATACCATTTTCTAATAAGTTTTCAATTTTAATTGCATCTACCGAAGCCCTTTCTATTGATACAATATCAGAAGATGCCATAATTCCAATATCCGGAACTAAAGAAGGAGTTGTAAGCCCCCAGCAATCACAAAGAGCTGTTATATTTATTAGAAAATTTATATAAAAAACATTATCCTTATTGAAATTTTTAAGTACTTCATTAGTGCATATTGCCATTCCTTTTTGAAAATCTTCATAGTTGTTAGCATCCAAGCTAATAGCACCAGTAGGACATACTTTAGCACAATGATGGCATAAAGTACAATGATGATAGAAAACCTTATATTTACCATTGCTATCAAAGCTATTTGCAAAATGATTACAGCTTCTGATACATAGTTCACAATGTGTACACAAACTTTCGTCCCAATTTATCCATGCCTCTAAACCATGGATTTGTCGTCTTGTTCTATCTGTAACACAGCCCATTGCAATATTTTTACAAGCTCCACCAAATCCACAAACACCATGACCTTTAGCATGTGATAGAACAATCATCGCCTCTGCATCATGTATGTAACCGCCAATATCAACGTTTTTAAATGTTTTAAAGTCTACATATTTTTCATAATAGTATTTTCCAATATGCCCACATGTTGGTACAATAGGAACCCCAAGGTATTCTTCTGTATACCCTCTTGTTCTTGAATTTCCAATTTCTTGATCTGTGATATATACTTTAGCACCATAACTTAACAGTTTATCAACAAGTATTTTTACAAATAATGGATGAATAGTTGAATAACCAATATTTCTTCCAAGGTGCATCTTTATAGCTGTCCATTTACCATTAAACTTTTCTTTTAGATTTATTTCTCTGTCTATCTTATCCAATAATCTTTCAAATTTAGCTGGTAAAGTATCACGTGAATCATATCTTTCATATGCTGAAGATGCAAAATATACCTTTGAACTCACTTCATTTCATCCCCTTTTATTTTTTTATAATTACAAGAATTTCATAAATAATATTATATAGTATTTTATATATAAAATGTACCACTTTTTTGATACTATCATCTATTACCATTAATAATATTTAATTAATATTTAATATTTTATTAATTTTTGTGCATAACATCTAATATTGTATATAATCATTATTAATTATTAATAATAATTTTTATACTAATAATTTTGTCATTTCATAAGTTATTTTTATTTTTATTGTGGTATAAATTACTATGAAAACATAAAATTTATTTTAGGTGGTGTTTTAATGAATGAACAATTAAATACAGTCATTTCAACAATTTACATATCTGATATATATAAATATGAAAATGGAACACACTTTGAGAGTTACAAATTTTTAGGAAGTAGATATTTGAATTATAGAGGAGAGAAAGGGGCTGTTTTTTGTGTTTGGGCTCCTAATGCTAAAAGAGTTTCTGTTGTAGGTGATTTTAACAACTGGACAGGCACTAATCATAAAATGTTACGCGTTCTAAACAGTGGATTTTGGTGGTTATTTATTGAGGGTTTAAAAGAAGGCGAAATTTATAAATACGAAATATTAACCTATGATGGACAGAAAATATTAAAATCAGATCCTTATGCTATATACTCAGAAGTAAGACCTAATACAGCTTCAATAATTAAAAATATACCATATTTTCCTTGGAATGATTATGAATGGATGCAGAATAGAAATAATACACCTCCATATGACATACCAATAAATATTTATGAAGTTCATCTCGGATCTTGGAAACAGAAGAATGATGGATCTTTATACACTTATAGAGAAATAGCCGATATGCTTTTACCTTATGTTTTAGAAATGGGTTATACACATGTTGAATTATTACCATTAATTGAACACCCTCTTGATATGTCATGGGGATACCAACCTACAGGATATTTTTCATTAACAAGTAGATACGGAACAATAGAAGATTTTATGTACTTTGTAGATAAGTTTCATCAAAATAATATAGGTATTATTCTTGATTGGGTTCCTGCTCACTTTTGTAAAGATTCTCATGGACTTTATAAATTCGATGGAACTTTTCTTTATGAATACAATGATGAAATACTAAGAGAAAACTATACATGGGGAACAGCAACATTTGATTTTAGTAAGCCACAGGTTCATAGTTTCTTAATTTCAAGTATTATGTATTGGTTTAATGTCTTCCATATAGATGGTGTTCGTGTTGATGCTGTAGCTAATATTATTTATATGAATAATAATCAAAAAAATATTTATGGTGGTCATGAAAATATTGAAGGTGTTGAATTTATTAAAAAAATGAACAAAGCAGTTTTTGAAAAATTTCCAAATGTATTAATAATTGCTGAAGAATCAACCGCATGGCCATTGGTAACCTATCCGACTTATGCCGGCGGTTTAGGATTTAATTATAAATGGAATATGGGTTGGATGAATGATACATTAAAATACATGCAATATCTTCCTTTTGAGCGTAAATATCATCATAACTTACTAACCTTTTCTATCATGTATGCTTTTTCAGAAAATTTTATTCTACCTTTTTCTCACGATGAAGTAGTTCATGGGAAAAAATCATTACTTGATAAAATGCCAGGAAGTTACGAAGAGAAATTTGCAAATTTAAGATTATTATACGCTTATATGATTTGCCATCCAGGAAAAAAACTATTATTTATGGGAGGTGAATTTGGTCAATTTATTGAATGGAGATTTTATTCAGAATTAGATTGGCTACTTTTAGATTACCCCATGCATAGTAAACTAAAAACATATGTTAAGAGTCTTAACAATTTTTATAAGGATACACCTGCTTTATGGGAAATGGATAAAAGTATCGAAGGATTTTCTTGGATAGATGTGAATAATTGGCATCAGTCCATAATATCATTTATAAGGTATGCCAAAAATAAAAATGATTTTGTTATTGTTATTTGTAATTTTGAAAATATCAAATATTCTAATTATAAAATAGGTGTTCCTTTTAGTGGTAGTTATTTAGAGGTTCTTAATACTGATAATGAAGCTTTTGGTGGAAGCAACCATGTCAATAATAAACCTTTAGATACAATTGATATACCATGGCATGGTTATAATCAATGCATAGAAATTAATCTGCCATCTTTATCATGCGTTTTAATCAAACCTATAAATATTTTGCATAACCAAGAATAGGAGGGATATTATGCCAAATAAAGAAGTTGTAGCAATGATTTTAGCAGGTGGTCAAGGTAGCAGGCTAAAAGATCTTACAAAAAATAATGCAAAACCAGCAGTTGAATTTGGAGCTAAATATAGAATAATTGATTTTACATTAAGTAATTGTTCTAATTCCTCTATTGATATTGTGGGGGTTCTTACACAGTATCAACCATTTAAACTTCATTCACATATTGGAATTGGTACTCCATGGGATTTAGATAGAGTCCATGGTGGAGTATCGCTTCTTCCACCACATACAAATGACGTTGGTGGTAACTGGTACAATGGAACTGCTGATGCTATATATCAAAATATAAATTTTGTTGATTATTTTAATCCAGACTATTTGCTAGTTTTATCAGGAGACCATATATATAAAATGAATTATCAAGATATGATTAAATATCATAAGGAAAAAAAAGCAGACGCAACAATAGCTGTTATATCTGTTCCTATAGAAGAAGCAAGTAGATTTGGAATTATGAATACTACTGAAGATAATAAAATATATCAGTTTGATGAAAAACCTAAAAAACCTAAAAGTACACTTGCTTCAATGGGTATTTATGTTTTTAATTGGAATAAATTAAAATCCATTCTTAAAGAAGATCATAAAGATCCTACTTCAAGTCATGATTTTGGAAAAAACATTATTCCAACAATGTTAAATAAAGGACTAAACCTTTATGCTTATCCATTTAGTGGATATTGGAAGGATGTTGGAACAATTGAATCATATTGGGAAGCCAATATGGACTTACTAAAAGAAGAGTGTCAAACTGGCAGCCTTGATTGTAACCTAAATCTATATGATGATAGTTGGAAAATATATTCTTCTCAGCTTGCATACCCAGCACAGCATATTGGAGAAAATGCTGTAGTGAAAAGCTCTATGATTGTAGAAGGTTGTGTTATTTTAGGTGAAGTAATTAACTCTGTTTTATCTTATGGTGTATATGTAGGTAATAATTCAAAAATAATTAATTCTGTCGTATTAAGTGATGTTACTATCGAAGATAATTGTGTTATTGAAAATGCAATTATTTGTTCTAAAGCTAAGATTAAAAGCCGATCTATAATAAAAAATATTAATGGTATAGCTGTTGTGGGAGAAGGTAAAGTAATAGATGGATCTTTCCCAGTAAATGAGTAAAAAAGGAGCTGATAAAAATGCTTAATGATTACATGGGTATAATTAGCTTAAATGAAGATGATATAAAAATAAAAAGTTTAACAATTCATCGACCTTTAGCTTCTATACCTATATTTGGTCGATATAGAATTATTGATTTTATTTTATCCAATTTGGTTAATTCAGGTATAACAAACGTTGCCATTTTTGCACATTCGAATTCACGATCTTTATATGACCATTTAGGAACAGGTAAACCATGGGACTTAAATCGAAAAATTGATGGATTATTTATATTTAATCATTCATTAGATAACACTAATATAAGTGATATGAAACAAATGAAAAATAATATGGAATATCTATGTAGAAGTAAAAAAAATAAGGTCATTTTTAGCACTTCTCAGATGATTTATAATATTAATTTCGAAGAAGCTGCTAAATTTCATGAAGAAAGTGGTGCTGATGTAACAATAATTTATAAAAAAGTTAGGCAGAATTCTGAAATGTTTGATGAATGCGATTTGTTAAATATTTCAAATGAAAGAGTTATTTCAGTAGGAAAAAATATGGGTATAACCAATACTGCATATGTTTCCTTGGATACATTTATTTTAAGTAAAGATTTCTTGATTAAGAGCATACTAAATTGCTTAGAATTTGGAAATTGTACTTCATTTAAAAATTACATTTATCAAAATGTATCAACATTAAATGTTAATGCTTTTGAGTTTAAAGGATATCTTAGTCGCATAAACTCTATTTCCTCATACTATAAAACATCAATGGATATTTTAAATCTTGAGATAAGAAATGAACTATTTTTTAAAAATGGACTTATATATACTAAATCAAATGATTCTCCTCCAACCAGATATTTTAGTTCAAGTGAAGTTACAAATTCTTTAATTTCTAATGGATGCATTATTAAAGGTAAGGTTAAAAATAGTATTTTATCAAGAGGGGTAGTTATTGAGGAAGATGCATTTGTTGAGGACTCAATTATTTTCCCAAAATGTGTTGTTAAGAGTGGAGCTCTATTAAAAAATGTAATTTTAGATAAAAATGTTGTAATTGACGAACATGTTACATTAGTTGGTGACAAAAAATTCCCAATTGTAATGGAAAAGGTTAGCCTTGTAAATATTAAGTAGGAGGTCATAAAATGCAAGTCTTATTCTCAGTATCAGAATGTTTTCCTTTTGCAAAAAGTGGAGGTTTGGCTGATGTTGCATATGCTTTGCCAAAAGCTCTGAGAAATGAAAATGTTGATGTAAGGATTATAATGCCTAAATACAGTGATATAAATTATGATTTTTTAAGTAAAATGAAACATATTACTCATTTCAATGTTCCTGTTGGCTGGCGTAACCAATATTGCGGAATTGAATATCTTGTAATAGATGGAATTCCAGTATATTTTATCGATAATGAGTATTACTTCAAAAGACCAGGTTACTATGGTTACTATGATGATGGTGAAAGGTTTTCTTTCTTTAGTAGAGCAGTTCTTGAAACAATAAATCACATAGATGATTTAAAACCTGATATTATTCATGTAAATGATTGGCATACTGCCATAATACCTGTTCTTTTAAATGAACACTATAGAAATTCTCAAAAACATAAAATAATAAAAACTGTATTGACAATTCATAATCTTAAATTTCAAGGAATATTTGGTAAAGAAGTTTTAAGCGATTTATTGTCATTAAATGATGGCTATTATAGCGAAGATAATCTTAAATTTTATGAAGGTATTTCATTTTTAAAAGGTGGTATTATATTCTCAGATAAAGTCACTACAGTTTCTAAGACATATTCAAATGAGATAAAAACATTATCATATGGAGAAGGTCTTCATGGGTTACTGTCTGGGATAGGAGATAAACTTGTTGGAATAATTAATGGCATTGATTATGAGATATATAATCCAAAAACAGATAGTTATATATATAAAAATTATGATGTAAATAGTATTAATGATAAAAAAGAAAATAAATTATTGCTTCAAAGAGAATTAAATCTTCCTATAAGTCCTGATATACCTTTAATTGGTATTGTTTCAAGATTAACCTCTCAAAAAGGTTTTGATTTAGTACAAAAGATAATGGAAGATATACTTAGATTTGATATACAACTTGTAATACTTGGAGCAGGTGATTTTGAATACGAACAAATGTTTAAATATTATGCAATGTCATATCCATCGAAAGTATCAGCAAATATTTGTTATAGTGAAGATTTGTCTCGAAAGATATATGCTGCTTCTGATATGTTCCTAATGCCTTCACATACTGAACCATGTGGAATATCTCAATTAATTGCTTTAAGATATGGTAGTATTCCGATTGTTAGAGAAACTGGTGGACTTCGAGATACTGTAAAACCATATAATCAATATACAGGAGAAGGATGGGGATTTTCATTTTCAAATTATAATGAATTTGAATTGTTGAACACAATAAAATATGCAATATCAATTTTTAAAAATCCTCAATTATGGAACCAAATAATTAAACAAGCAATGTCACAAGATAACAGTTGGAAACATTCAGCTCAGGAATACAAAAGATTATATAGCAGTATATTAAAATAATTATTTTAGGAGGCTTTTTGATGAAAAGCATCAAAGACTTAGATAGAAATACATTAAAGCAAAAGATCAAGGAAGATTTTGAAAATAAAGTTATTAGAATGTTTGCTGTTGATATAAATGAAGCTACACTTGATCAAAAATATTTAGCTTTAGGAGAACTTATCAAAGAATATACATTTGAAAGATGGATGAAAACAAATAAAAAATATATTAAAGATGAGGTTAAACAAGTTTATTATTTTTCTATTGAATTTTTACTTGGAAGGCTATTAGTTAATAATTTAATAAACCTTGGTATTAGAGATGTATGTAAAGAAGCACTACAAGAGCTTAATATATCTCTTGAAGAAATTGAAGAGGCAGAAAAAGAACCTGGACTTGGTAATGGTGGACTTGGACGTCTTGCAGCTTGTTTTTTAGATTCAATGGCTGCTTTAGGATACCCAGGTCATGGTAATGGTATTAGATATAGCTATGGTCTTTTTGAGCAAAAATTGGTTAATGGATATCAAGTTGAAGTACCTGATAATTGGCTATCAAAAGAATATGTTTGGGAAGTAAAAAGAAGTGATAGGGCTATAACTGTTCGATACGGAGGTAATGTAAGATTTGAGGTTATTGATGGTAAACTAAAAGCCATTCACGAAAATTATGAGTCAGTTTTGGCTGTGCCATACGATATTCCAGTTATTGGCTTTAACTGTAATACTGTAAATACTTTAAGATTATGGAGTGCTGAACCTGTCGAGCGAGACTTTGATTTTACATCGTTTTCTTCAGGCGATTATATTAAAGCTGTTGAATATAAATATTTAGTTCAATCAATTTCGCAAGTTTTATATCCTGATGATACTAATGAACAGAATAGAATTTTAAGGTTAAAACAAGAATATTTCTTTGTAAGTGCTGGTGTACAAAGTATTATAAGAACCTTTAAAAAGAAGGGTAAACCAATATATGATTTGCCGAAATTTGTAGTTATTCAAATAAATGATACGCATCCTTCCCTTGTTATACCTGAGATGATGAGAATATTAATTGACGACGAAGGACTATCATGGGAAATAGCATGGGAAATAACCACAAATACAATTGCATATACAAACCACACAATAATGGTTGAAGCTTTAGAAAAATGGCCTATTGATTTGTTGAAATCTCTTTTGCCAAGAATATATACAATTATTGAAGAAATAAATAGAAGATTCTGTTCATGGGTCTTGGAAAAATATAATGGGGATTGGAATAAGGCTTGTAAAATGGCTATAATTCAAGATGGATATGTAAATATGGCACACTTATCTGTAATAGGTAGTAAGTCTGTAAATGGGGTTGCAAAGATTCATACTGAAATACTGCAAACACAAATATTTAAAGATTTTTATGATATATATCCTTATAAATTTAATAATAAAACAAATGGGATAACACACCGAAGATGGCTCATAGAAGCAAATACACCATTAGCTGATCTTCTTGTTGAGGTTTTAAATGGTTATGATTGGGTTAAAAATCCTATAAAAATGAGGAAATTTAAAGATTTTGAAGATGATTTATATATTCAAGATAGAGTTGCAAATATTAAGTTTAACAACAAGGTAATGTTATCTAATTATATAAAAAGAAAATATAACATTGATGTTGATCCAAATTCTATTTTTGATATTCAAGCTAAAAGGTTACATGCATATAAAAGGCAGTTATTAAATGCACTTCATATAATGTATTTATACAATGTATTTAAAGAAAACCCTAATTTTGATTTCTATCCACGAACATTTATTTTTGCAGCAAAGGCCGCACCTGGATATTTTTTAGCAAAAAAAATTATAAAACTTATAAATACTATAGCTGATAAAGTTAATAAAGATCCTGATGTAAACAACAAACTAAAAGTAGTTTTTTTAGAGAATTATAACGTTTCTTTAGCTGAAAAGATTATTCCTTGTGCAGATGTAAGTGAACAGATCTCCACAGCTTCTAAAGAAGCTTCAGGAACTGGAAATATGAAATTTATGATGAATGGTGCAATAACTATTGGAACATTAGATGGAGCTAACATTGAAATACTTGAAGCAGTAGGGCAAGAAAATATAGTAATCTTTGGTCTAAGAGCTGAAGAAGTAATTGATTATTATAAAAACGGTGGTTATAGTTCTTTTGAACTTTATCAAAAAGACCAAAGATTGAAAAAAATTATTGATCAATTAATAGGTAACTTTTTTGATGTACCAAAAGATGAATTTATTGAAATTTATCATCACTTAATCACATACAATGATGAATATTTTGTTTTGAAAGACTTTGATTCATACCATCAAGCACATTTATTAATTGATAATTTTTATAAAGATCAGAGGAAATGGAGAAAAATGATGATTAATAACATAGCTGCATCAGGGGTTTTTTCAAGTGATAATACAATAAATAAATATGCTAATGATATATGGAAGATTAAAAAAATAGTTATCCCAAATTAAAAAAAGTAAAGGCTACCATTTCCGATATATTCCATTTAATAGTATCTTTTATAATACTTATAACCTTAATGGAATATGTTTAATAGGTAGCCTTTGATTTTTTATTTTTCATATAACTTTTTTTATTTGTTCACTGCTCTTAAACAAAATTAATATTATCTCAAATCTTATAACATATTTATATTTGCTTTGCTAATAGTGCAGCTCCAATTATTCCTGCATCATTCCCGAGAACAGCTGGAATAATTCTTGGTTTTGGCAATTGTTTGCAATATATTCTATCATACACAATCTTTCTTACAGGATCTAATAAGTAGTCACCCTCTTTACTAACTCCCCCACCAATGCATATTACTTCAGGTTCAAATATGTTATATATATTGCTTAATCCTTCTGCTAAATATTTAGTATATAAATCAACAATCCTTTCACCCTCTGCATCTCCTAAGCGTTTTGCATCAAATGCAGTTTTAGCATCAATTTTTGAAATATCCCCATTCACTAACTTCATTATTGTGCCATTAATATTTCTTGCAGCTGATTCTCTTGTCATTCTAATTAATGCAGTAGCTGAAGCATACGCTTCCCAACAACCTTTTCTACCACAAGTGCATTGTTCACCATCTACACAGATAACTGTATGCCCAAGTTCTGCACCTGCATGGTTGGTGCCTGTAAATATTCTCCCCTCAATAATAATTCCACCACCAATACCAGTACCTAATGTAACAGTTACTGATATCTTACTGTCTTTAGCACCACCAGCTATGTATTCTCCAAAAGCTGCACAATTTGCATCATTTTCAATATTAACAGGTTTATTTATATATTTTTGAATTTCTTCTCTCATAGGAACATCAAGAAAGGCAATATTATTACTGTATAGAATTTTGCCATTGATATTATCTGGTGTACCAGGACTTCCTATACCGATTGAGTGAACGTCATCAACAGATAATCCGACTTCTCTTATCAAATTTAAAGAAAGCTCTGCCATATCCTTCATGATCTCTGTATAATGTCTTTGAGCTCCTGTTGGAACAGAACCTTTTTTAAGTATTTTACCACTCTCATCAACAATTCCTGCAGCAATATTTGTACCACCTAAATCAATACCTATATAATACATTTAATCTTCCTCCTCTAAATTTTAAAAATTAATATTAATTATAACATAGCAATAAATTCATTTAAATAAGCCTTTTAATTATTTCAGCAGCCATTTCATACTTTTCAAAGGGTGGCATAATATAAATTCCCTGAACAAAGCTTTTTATTGACAAAGCAATTTCATATGCAATTTCAATGCCTTCTTTAATAGGATCAGAAGCCTCCTTCATCCTTTGTCTTATTTCATCTGGTATAGTAATCCCAGGTACTTCATTGTGCAGAAATTCTGCATGTCTATAACTTCGTAATGGCAAAATTCCACCTAATATTGGTGGAATATCAAAATCAACATATTGAAAAAATCTTTTTATAATATTTACATCATAAATTGGTTGAGTTTCAATAAAATTAGCTCCATTTTGTATCTTATTTTTTAATTTTTTAATTTCACTTTTAATATCTTCTGCATTAAGATTTAATGCCACACCTATTGTAAAATTAGTAGCTTTTCCAATCTTATTTCCCATAAAATCAGTTCCATTGTTTAACTTATTCATAATTAGCACAAGTCCTTCAGAATTAACATCAAAAACCGGCTTAGCATTTGGGTGATCTCCAATTGAAGGTGGATCTCCTGTTAAAGCTAAAACATTTTTGACACCTAATGCTGCTGCTCCAAGAAGTTCAGATTGTAAACTTATAATGTTCCTATCCCTACAAGTAAAATGAAGAATTGATTCAATATTTATTTCTTCTCGTAATATATGAGCTAATGCAATAGGCGAAATCCTAACTCTTGCCATGGGAGAATCAGCTATATTTACTGTATCTGCACCAGCTTGTTTAAGTAGTTTTACACCTTCTTTTAATTTTTCAAGTTCAATTCCTTTTGGTGGACTAATCTCAACAGAAAAAACAAACTTTTTCCCTAATTTATTACTTAAATCAGATGGTTCATCCTTAGTAATTAATACTTCTTCTTTACTTATTATTGTTTCAATCTCTGTAGTTACACTAATTTCTGATAATCTTTTTTTTATTTCTTTAATATGATTTGGAGTTGTACCACAACATCCTCCAATTATTTTTGCTCCATATTTTAAATAATCTTGAGCAAATGATGCATAATAATTTACATCAATTGAGTACGCTATTCTGCCTTGAACTATTTGAGGATAACCAGCATTTGGCTGAACTGATATAATCTTATCATTAAGAATAGATGCAAAGATTTTTAGAGCTTCTAATGTCTGCATTGGTCCATTCCCACAATTTAATCCTACATAAGGGCTATCAATACTTTTTAAAAATTCAACAACATTATAAATATCCTCACCATATATTGTATTAAAATCTTTAGAAAAAGAAAATTGAACGATATAAGGAATATTACTATCTATCTCTCTAAGTGAATTAATTGCAATATATGCTTCCTTAGTTGAATGCATTGTTTCAAAAATAATACCATCAACACCAGATTGTAAAATTACTTCAAGTTGCCTTTTAATATAGTTTTTAGCGATATCTTCACTTATATCAAAACCTTCCCCTACTGGTTTCCCCAATGGGCCAATACTACCAAAAACGAATTTATCATCATTAACACATTTTTTTGCTATTTGGACAGCTTTATAATTTATTTCTTCAAATGATTTTTCAATTCCATATTTCTTTAATTTATAAAGGTTTGCACCAAATGTGTTGGTTTCAATACAATCTGAGCCTGCATCTAAATATTCTTTATGAATTTTTTCAACTATCTCAGGATTTTTTATATTAGCTGATTCTAAAGGTAAATCTGTTGAAAAACCATAATTAATTAATTGTGTGCCCATAGCACCATCAAAAAGCACATATCCCTTTTCAAACAATCTGCTAAAATCTTTCAATATTTTCCCTCCATTTAATTGATTTTAACTCCAAATTTAGAATTTATATTATTTTTAATGCCATATATTCCACAATAGTATTTATCAATTATATCAATATGTGTATTATCTTTTAAATTAAATATATATGGTATTTTTAGTATATTTTGAGAGTTTATCAGAAATTCTTTAATAATATCATTAGATATGTTTTCTTTTATAATTATCTCAATTGCATCAGCTTCTACGCCTATTAAATCGTAAATTATGTCTTCAGAATAATTGTTGTCAATTTCTAAATGTTCGATTTTGTTGATATTATTAATATCAACTATTCTTGTTAATGAAGTAATATAATTTGGTTTTGCATTTATAGCAATAGGCATTTCTTTCCCTTTTAGATTTTTAGATAACTCATAAATATATTCTGGTGTTGTTCCGCAACATCCACCATATAATCTAACTCCATTGTTAATAAATGAATTAGCAAGTCTTAAAAAGTCAGGTACACAATTTTCATATACTGTTTGCCCATCAATACTTTTTGGTATTCCTGCATTTGGCTTAACACTCAAAGGCTTCAATGAAAATTGATACATTTTTTCTATTACATTTAATAATAAATCAGGTCCGCCAGAACAATTAGCTCCTACAATATCTGCCCCCATAAAACTTAATGTATATGACACTACCTCAGGAGAATTACCCATTAAGGTTTTACCATTCTGTTCAAACGTAAATGATGTTATAACTAAAGCGTTAGAGTTTAACTTTTGCTTTGCATAAAGGTATCCTAAAAATGCTGCTTTCATTTCTCTAATATCAGACATTGTTTCTAATGATATAATATCAGCACCTGCTTTAAGCCCCGCTAATATCTGTTCATAAAATACATCGACAGCAGTATCAAAATCAAAATCGCCTATTGGCTTTAATATTTCGCCTGTTGGTCCTACTGATTGAGCAACTAAGGTATTATTGCTAGCAGTTTCTTTTGCTAAAGTAACAGCTGCAATATTTATTTGTTCAACTTTATCATCAAGATTAAACTTTTTTAATTTGACCCTATTTGCACCAAATGTATTTGTTTCAATTACATCAGACCCTGCATTTATATAGCTTTGATGTATCTCCTTTATTATATCTGGTTTGATAATTGACCAATAATCAGGACATTGATCAGCAGTTAAGCCTTTATTCATTAGCTGAGTACCCATAGCCCCATCAAAAATCATTATCTTATCATAATTCATACAATCCACCCCTTTTTGTATATAAAAAAAGCTGCTCTTTGGCAGCTAAGAAGATTATTTGGTTAGTTCCTCAACCATCTTCTCATCAAAATTAGAATTTATTAACTTTTCGATAGCTTCAATTGCAATATTTTCATCAGTCCCGTCAGCAATTAAATTAATTTTATCTCCTTCGCATAAAACAAGTGACATCAAACCCATTATACTTTTTGCATTTGCTCTTTTTTCATTCTTCTCTATCCAAATATATGATGAAAATTTGCTCGCAACCTGAACAAGTAATGCTGCCGGTCTAGAATATACTCCAATGGGATGTTCGATTACTATTTGTTTATTTATCATAAAAAACTCCTCCTTTTTTAAGATCTTCTGCGATTTTATCAATTTTCCTAAGTCTATGATTAACGCCAGATTTACCTAATGGAGTCTGAAGCATAGTACCTAATTCTTTTAATGATGCCTCACGAAATTTAAGCCTAAGCTTCGCAATTTCCTGTAAATTTTCAGGCAAATTATCAATACCAATTGTTTTATCAATAAACTCTATATTTTCAATCTGTCTTACAGAAGCATTAATAGTTTTCTCAAGATTTGCAGTTTCGCAATTGACTAATCTATTCACATTATTTCTAAGTTCTTTCACAATTCTAATATTTTCTAATTCAAGAAGTGCAATATGTGCCCCTAAGATATTTAATAAATCAATTATCTGTTCACCTTCTTTTAAGTATACTACATAATGGGATTTCCTTTCAACCATTTTCGCTTCACCAATAAACATTTCCAATAAGTTTTTTACCAAAAAAGCATCATTGTGATTTTTAATATCAAATTCTAAATGATACATTTTTTCTGGATTTGTAATTGACCCGCATGAAAGGAACAATGCTTGTAAAAATGCTTTTTTACAACATTTTTTATTTACTAAATCTTCTGATATTTTATCATTAATTATATATTGGTTTTTTTGTTTTTTGACCAATTGTATTTTTTTTAGTATATTTAAATTCTCACCTTTATCAGGAGCTATAACTGTATACAAATAATTTTTATTAAGTTTACTGTTTTTTCTTATCATAACTTCACAGTGTTTATTAAATTGTGATTTCATTAATAAAAAAAATGCTTTGGCTGTTTGTGCATTTTCAGTTGAAATTTTTATGTTAAAAAAGTTATTAATTATCTGAATATCCCCAGAAAACTTTAAAAATGCCATAATTGCTGCTTGACGGCAACAACTTTTTTGAGATATTTTTTTTGCAATTTCATTTTTCACGTTGGAAGAAAAAGACATTTAAAATATCCCCCGTAAATGTATATTATTTTATCTTTTTTGGTAATTTCTTTATTAAATAATTATTAATACTATATAGTCTTTTTTTTGCAATAATGTCTTCACCAAAAATTACTTTACTAATTGTACTTGATAGTTTATTAGGACTGTGTCTAATAAGTCCATTTTTTGTACTAACTATGTTTTCTGATATAACAATATATTCATTTTGTAAATCATCATCTATTATTACTGGTATCGCGCCATCATTTTCATACTTTTCTTTTAAGTCAAATGGAATTTCTCCATTATTAGCAATAATAATATCAAAAATTTTTCCACAGTGTCCTTCTATAGCTTTAATATGATCACTTAAAGAATAGTTATCAGTTTCACCTGGTTGTGTCATTATATTTGCAATATATATTTTTTTAGCCTTGCTTTTCTTTATTGAATCAACTACTTCATTAAATAAAAGATTGGGTAAAATACTAGTATATAAGCTACCAGGTCCAATAATAATAACATCAGCTTTATTGATTTCTTCAATTACTTCGTTAAATACCTTGGCATTTTCAGGCAACAAAAACACTTTTTGAATTCTACATGCTTTGTTCTTAGCTTCTTCAGGTATTTTCGATTCCCCAATAATAATTGAATTATCATCTAATTTAGCACAAAGTTTTACATTATCTAATGTAACAGGCAGAACTTTCCCTCTTACAGCCAAAACGTCACTCATTAACTTAACAGCTTTTTCAAAACTTCCTGCAACGCCCGTCATTGCTGCCAAAAATAAATTACCAAAATTCTGTCCTTTTAATCTTCCATCTTTAAACCGATAATTTAATAGTTTTTGCATTATTTCTTCGGTATTTGCTAATGCTAAAATGCAGTTTCTAATATCACCTGGTGGTAATAACCCTAAATCTTCTCTAATAATACCAGATCCTCCGCCATCATCAGCAACAGTAACAACAGCAGTAATGTTTGAAGTAATATTTTTTAAGCCTCTTAGCATAGTTGATAAACCAGTTCCTCCACCTATTGCAACAATATGTGGTCCTTTTTCTAAAACCTTTTTTCTATAAATTGTATTTAATAAAGCTTTCTTATCAATCTTATAATCCACATTATTTAATACAAACTGAATCAATTTTAACAGTAATGAATAAATTGAATATATAAATAAAAGAAATCCACATATTAAAGAAATAATTCTTATATAACTTTCTACTCTAATTGAAGTTATTAAGTAAATTCGTACACAAAATGCAATATTTGTGAATATAAATGCTAAAATTAAGAGGGTTATCTCATTTTTCAGTTTATTTAAAATTCGTATTATTCCCAAATTATATCCCCTCTCACTCTAATCCTTTGCTATATCTCTATGATAAATAGAAACTTTGTAGCCATTTTCTTTAATAAAATTATATATCTCTTTAGCTATTACAACAGACCTATGTTTACCTCCAGTGCAACCTATAGAAATTACAAGTTGAGTTTTTCCTTCTTCAATATAATTGGGTATTAAAAAAATTATTAAATCTTTTAATTTATTAATAAATTGAGAAGTTACATCCCATTTCAGTACATATTCCTTTACTTCATCTGTTTCACCAGTTTTATGCTTTAATGTTTCAACATAAAATGGATTTGGCAAAAATCTTACATCGAAAACCAAATCAGAATCTAATGGCAATCCATATTTAAAACCAAAAGAAGCCACATTTATATAAAGTGTTTCTTCTATCTCTTTTCCATTTGTGAAAAGTTCTATTAGCTTTTCTTTAAAATCCTTTGGATTTAGATTAGAAGTATCAATAATATAAGTAGCTTGCTGTTTGATATCTTTAAGAAGCTCTCTTTCTTGTTTTATTGCCTCTGCAATCCTTCCTTCGTTTTCTTCCATTAATGGATGTTTCCTTCTGCTCTCTTTATATCTTTTAATTAATACATCATCTGATGCATCTAAAAACACTATATCATAGTCAATTCCATTATTAGTCATTTCAGAAATAACGTTAATTAAATCAGAAAATAATTCACCTCCTCTTATATCAACAACAGCAGCAATTTTTTTAATATTACTCATAGAGGCAAAAGCTAATTCAGTTATTTTGGTTAAAAATTGTGGCGGAAGGTTGTCAATACAGAAAAAACCCATATCTTCAAATGCTCTTATTGCTAAACTCTTGCCTGCGCCAGACATACCGCTAATTATAACTATTTTCAATATAATCACCCTTAAAATTTATATTAATTATTAAAATTACCTATTAATTTTATTTCAGGTTCTAAGATCACACCATAATTTTCAAAAACTACTTTTTGAATATGTTTTATTAATTTTAGAACATCTGTAGAGGTTGCACTTCCGCAATTTACTATAAATCCTGCATGTTTTTCAGAAACCATAGCATCTCCAATTCTAAATCCCTTCAGATTTGCATCTTCAATCAGCTTACCTGCATAATAACCAGATGGTCTCTTGAAAATACTACCAGCATTTGGTAAGTTCAAGGGTTGCTTTTCTTTTCTTTTAAAATTCATTTGGCCTGCTAATTTTAATGGAAGATTCGGATCTTCCGAAAACTTAAGTTTAAAGTATGCTTTTAATAAAATTAAATTATTATCTTGTAATATACTATGTCTATAAGAAAAATTTAACTCCTCATTTGATAATTTTTTTATTTCTCTATTATCTAACACTTCAACATGAGTTAATATATCTTTTATTTCATATCCATACGCACCAGCATTCATATATACAGCTCCACCAATAGTCCCGGGTATCCCCATCCCAAACTCAAGGCCTGTTAATCCTAATTCGCAAACCTTTCGTGATAGCTGTGACAATAATACCCCACATTCAGCATATACATAATCATTCTCAATAAAAAATTTGTTAATTTTTGAGGTAATTATTACAATGCCATCAAAACCATAATCCGAAACTAATATATTTGAGCAGTTACCTAAAACAACGTATTTTGTATTAGACTCATCTGCAAATTCAACTATACTTACTAATTTATCAATGTTATCAGGGTAAACTAAATATTTAGCTTTTCCACCAATCTTAAAAGTAGTTATATTTTTCATATTAAAGTCTTTGTAAAATTCAATACCATTTTGTTCAAAAAAAGCACTACAATTCACCATTAATTCTCACCTTTTATTATTCTTCATGGATATTATATTATATTTCTTAATAAAAATCACTTTAAAATAAAAAATGAGGCTGTAAAATACAACCTCATTTTGATTTTTTAATAGTTTTATTATTGCAAAAATCTTTTGATTTCATTAGAAGAAGCAACTCTTCCACTCAAAACAACCTTTTCATCAACAACTAATGCTGGTGTTCTCATTACACCATATTCAAGAATTTTTTGATAATCTGTTACTTCTAATATTGTTGCATCTAAATTCAACTCATCTAATGCTTTTTTTGTGTTTTCTTTTAATTTTTTACAGTTAGCGCATCCTCCGCCAAGTACTTTAATAATCATTATTATTACTCCTTTCAAGATATATTTATTTTCTATATAATAATTTTTTATTAAAAACATTTACAATAGTTAAGATGAAAATAATTAGCCATAAAAAGATTGTTACAATTGACAATAAAATGCCTATTTCTTTAAAAATACCATATGATAAAAACTTATTTAACCTTAATGTAGCTAAAGCAAATATTCCTAATGGAAAAACATATGCCCAATAAGTTAAGCTAAAAGGAACACTCTTTTTATAAGCAAAAAAGGTCAAAACAATCAATAGCAAAAGGATCCAGAATCCGAAACCCCATATACCAATAATAATAAATTTAAAAATATCTAACAAGTTTATAATAATTATTGTTTTTATGTTGTTTAGTAATGAAATAAATGCAACAATTATTGCTCCTATAGGTGCTAAAAGGATAAAAGTTGTTGGAAAAGCTTTATTATATATTTTAGAATTCATTATATAATAATTTTTCAAAATAGGTAAATATACAAAAAATAAAAATAATCCAATTCCAAAAAATAAAGATGATGTTGAAATTATATAATCGCGTAAATAATTATTCTCAATTTTATTACCAATTTCATATCCAAGAACTGAAACAATTAAGTTACCAACTGGTGCCATAAACCAAGAGAAGTTTGACATTTCATGGCTCACATTCTCAGATATAAATTGATTAGCAGTAATAGCTACTGAAAATATTAACATTAAGCAAATTCCTAAAACAAATGAAATAAGAGAAAAATATACTGTAAATTTTGAACCAAAATAATTACTGTTAGCTTGAACGTTTAAGCCTAATATCATTAAAGAAATAGGCATAGTTACAAAAAAGTTTGAAAGAGATAAATTTTTAAATTCATTTTTTACATCTTGGAAAAAAACAAACCATCTAATTATCCATATCACAAATATCGAAAAAAACAGACTAATATTTAATATAGTTAAAATATAACTAATACTTGAAAATTTTAATGCAGAGAATAAATTAATAACAATACCAGTTCCCATATTTACAACAAACCATGATGGCCAAAAATTCTTTATAATATTCTTCATGAATAAACACCTCATCTTTATTTTATTAACAAATTAAATAGATATCCTGTAAATAATATACCAATAGTAACAATTGCTATAAAAATAGCAAGCAACTTGGGCTTTAATACCCTTCTAAGTAATATCATCTCAGGTATACTTAAAGCAGTTGTAGCCATCATAAAAGATAATGCTGTACCTATAGCTACTCCAGCTCGTGTTAATTCTTTTACAAGCGGGATAATCCCTGCTGCATTTGAATATAAAGGTACACCTAATAAAACTGCCACAAAAACGGCAAAAGGATTATTTGGTCCGGCATATTTAGCTAAAATTCCACTTGGTATCCAACCATGCATAAATCCACCTATACTAATACCAATTAAAACATATATCCAAATCTTTTTTATAAGATCTAAGGTGAAATTCAAACTATCATTTATCCTTTGTTTTATTGTTATTTTACTCTCTTCTAAATCATTTTCGCCAACTTTAATTTTAAAAACGTATTCTTCAACATATCTTTCTAAATTCATTTTCCCTATTAAAATTCCGGATAAGATTGCAATAACCTCACCAGATAATATATATATCAATGCAATCTTAAGACCAAACATGCCATAAAGCATTCCGAGTGCCACTTCATTAACCATTGGTGCAGCTACTAAGTATGAAAAAGTAACACCAAGAGGTATACCGGCTTCAACAAATCCTATAAATAATGGTACAGCAGAACATGAGCAAAAAGGTGTTACAATACCTAACATTGCAGCTAATATATTCCCAATAAAAGTTCTGCCTTTTTTTTGTGATAAAATTTTCCTTGTTTTTTCAGGTGGAAAAAAGCTTCGTATGTATGTTATAACAAAAATAATAATAAATAATAAAATAAATATCTTGATTGTATCAAAAATAAAAAACTCTAATGCACTTCCCCATTTTGTACCTTTATCTATATTAAATAAAGAATAAACAATATAATTTGCTAATTTTTCTAACCAAATAAACAACAAAATCATCCCTTCACTTTAAATTTTTAAAATAATCTGTTGCTATATTTTCAGTAACATCTAACAATTCTGCAATAGCTTCACAAGCAATAGTATAATGAATATTTGTTCCTACTTTTGTTGATTTTACTATACCTGCCTCTTTTAGAATCTTTAAATGCTGTGAAAGATTTGACTGCGAAAATTCAATGTTATTATTAAGTTCACAAACACATTTTGTTTCATTTAATAAAGATTTAATTATTTTTAATCTAATTGGGTGTCCAAGTGCTTTAAATATTTTTACTACTTGTTCGTCTAATATCATAAATATCACCACTTAATTATATTATTATTTAATTATTTAATTATATTATAATATTATTACTCAATCTTGTAAACTTTTTTTGTTTGACATAAATTTCATCATAAGCCATAATAATTATGAGGTGATTATATTGCCAAAACCTACATTTTATAATCTTCCTGATTTTAAAAAGAATATTATTACTGATACCTTAATTAAATATTTTTCCTTATTACCTTATATAAAAGTAGACATTGCAGATATAGCTAAAGAATGTAAAATAGCAAAAGGAAGTATGTATCAATATTTTAAAAATAAAAAAGATATGTATTTTTATGCAGTTGATCAAGCATTTCAGCATTCATTATCTATTATTGAAAGGTTCAAAAATACAAATATAAGTTTTTTTGATATGATTGAATTATCACTTAGTTATCTATGGGATTTTATTAAAGAATACCCTTATTCGTATACTTTACTTGAAAGAGCATTTTATCATATTGATTCTCCTTTTCTTGATGAAATATTTAATTTATACCTTAATGAGTCAAGAATAATTTTGAGTAATATAATAAAACAAAATCAAGAAAATGGATATATAAGAAATGATATCTCAAGTAATTCCATTTTACTTTTTATTGAAGGAGTATCAATTAGGTTTAAGCAAAATTTCATCGAGATATTTACGAAAAATGGTAAAAAAATAAATGAAATTTCTCATGAAGAAGTTGAAAAATGGCAAAAAGAAATAATATTATTACTAAAAGAAGGATTAAAAGCTTAAATTTATGCAAATAAAAGGAGGATACTATGATTTTTTTATGGGAAGATAATATTCCAGGTTATAATTCATCTTTAAGTTTATTTAAGCCATATATAAAATCATACATAGTTGATACTAATAAAGAACACGCTGCTTTTATAATTTTTCCTGGTGGTGGTTACACTCATTTAGCCGATCAACATGAAGGGAATGATATAGCATTATGGTTAAATTCATTAGGAATTTCTGCTTTTGTAGTTTATTACAGAATTTATCCTTATAAGCATCCATATCCTTTATTAGATGCTAAAAGAGCAATTAGATTAGTAAGATTTAATTCAAAAAAGTGGAATATTAACCCAAATAAAATTGGTGTGATAGGGTTTTCTGCTGGCGGTCATTTAGCATCAACTTTAGGAACTCATTTTGATGAAGGAAACAAAAAATCAATTGATCCTGTTGAAAAAATACATTGCCGACCAGATGCTATGGTACTTTGTTATCCTGTTATAACAATGAATGAATCAACACATAGTGGATCAAAAAATGCATTATTAGGAAGTGAACCTGATCCAATTCTCGCTTATACATTATCTAATGAAAACATGGTAACAGATAAAACTCCAACAACTTTTTTATGGCATACATTAGATGATAACGTCGTTGCAGTTGAGAATTGTTTTTTGTTTGCCGAGGCATTGAAAAAAAATAATGTAACTTTTGAAATGCATATTTTCCCACATGGTAATCATGGTTTGGGTCTTGCAAAAGGGGTTCCACAGGTAGAAAACTGGCCTTCTTTATGTGCAAATTGGTTAAAAGCAATTAATTTTATTGAATAAAAATTTCAATTTTATCTTAGCATATTTTTTATAATTCTTGTATAATAATTATAATCATCTTATTAGGAGGTAATTATATGGAAAGCTATATTCAAGAAATGTTTGCTGAAAGAATTGGTGGAAACAAATTTGGAAAAGATACTGTTTTATATAAGTTTGAAAAAATAAAAAGAGCAAAAGCTAAAGCAAAACAGCTTCATCCAGAGCTTTCTCTTATTGATATGGGCGTAGGTGAACCAGATGAAAAAGCAGATATGGGTATTATTGGTACATTAGCATATGAAGCTGGAAAAAGCGAAAATAGAGGATATGCTGATAATGGAATATATGAATTTAAAGAGGCAGCTTCCAAGTACCTTGAAGTAGTTTTTAATGTTTCTGGAATAAATCCTGATACAGAAGTTAATCATGCAATTGGTTCTAAGCCTGCTTTAGCATTACTTCCATATGCTTTTATTAATCCTGGAGATGTAACAATTATGACTGTTCCAGGTTATCCAATAATGGGAACAATAACAAAGTGGCTTGGTGGAGAGGTTTACAATGTTCCACTTTTAAAAGAAAATAACTTTCTTCCTGATTTAAATAGTATTCCTTCAGATATCAAAAAAAGAGCTAAACTTCTTTATCTCAATTATCCGAATAATCCTTGTGGAGCAGTAGCAAATAGAGAATTTTTTGAAGATGTTGTTAAATTTGCAAAAGAGAATAACATTATAGTTGTGCATGATGCTGCATACGCAGCATTAACGTTTGATGGATACAAACCTCTTTCTTTTCTTTCAGTAGAAGGAGCAAAAGATGTTGGTGTCGAAATACATTCACTTTCTAAAGCTTACAACATGACTGGTTGGAGGCTTGCATTTGTAGCTGGTAACGAATTAGTTGTTAAGGCTTTTGCTGCTGTAAAAGATAACAATGATTCTGGACAATTTAAAGCCATACAAAAGGCCGGAATATATGCATTGTCTCACCCAGAAATAACAGAAAAGATTAATGAAAAATATTCGAGAAGACACGATTTATTAGTTAAAACATTAAATGATCTAGGCTTTAAAGCAACAAAACCAAAGGGTTCATTCTATTTATACGTTGAAGCTCCAAAAGCAATTAAAGGAGTTAGAGAATTTGCATGTGCAGAAGATTTTTCCGAATTTTTAATTACAGAAAAGTTAATTTCAACTGTCCCTTGGGATGATGCAGGACATTTTATTAGATTTTCAGTCACTTTTGAAGCTCCAACAATAGAAGATGAACTTAAAGTTATGGATGAGCTAAAAAGAAGGTTGTCTGATTATGAGTTTGTATTTTAAATAATGAGGTGTTTTTAATGATTATATCCACTACTCCTTCCATTGAGGGAAAGAAAATTATTAATTATTTAGGAATTGTAAGTGCTGAGGTTGTTTTAGGTGTCAATTTTGTTAAAGATTTTTTAGCTGGTCTAAATGACTTATTTGGAGGACGTTCTGGAACATATGAAAATGAACTAATTGAAGCTAAGCAAAAAGTTATAGATGAACTTGTTCAAAGGGCAACTATTATGGGAGCTAATGCAGTAGTTGGAATTGATTTAGATTTTGAAGTTTTAGGTGCAAATGGAAGCATGTTAATGGTTGTTGCCACTGGTACTGCAGTTATTATTGAATAATTATCTAAGAAGGGATTTACTAATGAAAGATAAATTATTAGTTGTCGATATTGGCAATACAAACATTGTCTTTGGTGTCTATCAAAACGAAAAACTTCTTGCTAGTTTTAGAATGAAAACTGATAAAGAAAAGGCAGCTGATGAATTTGGTATATTAATGACTCAAATGTTAAGTCATAATAGAATTGAAAATACAGAAATTATGGATGTAATTATTTCATCTGTAGTGCCACCTATTATGTATTCCTTTGAAAGAGCAATGAATAAATATTTTAATGTTAATCCTTTAATAGTTGGTCCAGGTATAAAAACTGGTCTAAATATTAAGACTGAGAATCCTAAAGAAGTAGGTTCAGATAGAATAGTTAATGCAGTAGCTGTAAATGAACTATATGGTGGACCTGCTATAATTATTGACTTTGGTACTGCAACAACTTTCTGTGCGTTAAACTCAAAATCTGAATATTTAGGTGGTGCGATTGCTCCTGGAATAAGAATTTCAGCTGATGCGTTATTCTCAAGAACTTCAAAGTTATATAGAATAGAGCTCCAAAAGCCATCAAACGTAATAGGAAAAAATACAAAGAGTGCTATGCAATCAGGTATAATATTAGGATATGTAGGTCTTGTTGATTATCTTGTTAAAAAAATGATTAATGAAATGAATGAAAAAAATGTCAAAGTTATTGCTACCGGTGGGTTATCGAGATTAATTTCAGAAGAATCAGAAACAATAAATATTGTAAATCCTGTTTTAACCTTAGAAGGTTTAAGAATATTGTATAATAAAAATAAATAAGGCTGGCCAAATTGGTTCAGCCTTATTTATAATATATTCTTTTCATACCACATAATGAAATCTCTATGAAAATCTTTTTCTGCTATTACTTCATTTAATTTTGAAGTGTATATTTTTTCAGACCAACTCTTTTTGCCATTAAAATATCTATTACATGTTTTCCAATACCTATATGGAAACATAAGAATTATAAATATTATATATAATTCATCTTTGGATAGAGTTGAAATATTATTATACCATTTTAATATTGATTCACCTGTTTTAATGTCCCAATGAATTCTTTTTAATACCTTTTGCATAAAACTAGCAATATCTATTATTCTAAGATCATATGTTAAATAATCAAAATCAATTATATATACCTCTTTATTATTTGTATATAAAATATTATGATATGAATAGTCCCTATGTATAAAACCTTTTTCTTCTTTCGCTTTTTCTGCCATTTGATTATAGTTTGATTTTTTTATCAACTCAACCGAATAAATTGCTAAATTATAATAATATTCATAAGATGCCAAATATTCAAAATCAAAAAGACTTTTTCTTTTATCAGCCATTTTTTTCATTCTCATAAATTCATTACATCTTTTCTCTAACCTTAATGGTAATTTACCATAATCTTCTCTTATTTTAGAACCTTCAGGCACATTAATAAAACCTTTTGATGCATCATGCAGTTGTGCTAATTTTTCGGTAGCAGCTTTTAGCTCAATAGGATTTTCTAATTCACATTCTCTAGCGTCTATCCAGTCTGTTAAAACATACACACTCTCGTCAAATTCAACATATGGCTTTCCATCTTCACAAATGTTAAATCTATCTATATTGGAAAAACCTTTGGAATAAAGGTGTTCTTTCCCACCATGAATAAATAATAATGTGTTTATAGAATAATCAACCTTTTTAAAACATTTTAAACCTTTATCAGTTTTAAGCAGCAATATATCTCTGACGGGTGTAATATCGAAAACTTCAAGGTTATATAAATCAATAACTTCTTGCTTTATTGAAAGCATAAAAAACACCTCCCCACTAAAACTATATGAAATGAATTTAAAGTTAATGCAGAGAGGCTAAAATAATATCTTTAATTTCATTATTTTGAACAATTTTATCAATTTTATTTTGAAACATTTTTATTGTCCATTTTTCCTCTAGTTTCATTACTTTTTTAACCATAGAGTAAAATTCAATTGGCATTAAAATTAAAGCTAATATAATTTTCCTTCTATAATAATTTTCTGATTTATTGTGAAATTCATATATTATCTCATCTATATTAATATTTTTATCCTTTTCCAAAATACTTTTTAAAAAATCAGCAATATCTTTTTCTCGTATATTCATTTCAATATCAAACAAGTTTTTCAAATAAAGTTTATTGTTATATTCAAGTATATTCTTTGTACATAAATTACCATGAATAAATCTGCTTTCGTTCATAGCATATTCAATTAATCTTAAATAGTTACTGTCTTCAAATATTTCAATTACCTTCTTAGCATATTGAATTTGTTTATCAATATTTTCATTAATATAGCTCCTAATTTCCTTATCCTTAATAATTTCAGGATTATTTTTAACTTTTGATAAAACCGAATAAATGTTTCGTGATTTTATTCTATCAACTCCATAGCCAATTCTTTGCTTTGATCCACTTGTATATTTAAGATTTGTTGAAGTGGAATGGAATAGATTAATAAAATCAACGCATTTTTGCAAATTATCTTCATTTAATTCAATGGGATTCCCTTCAATATTGGAATGTAAAATATAAAAATTATTCTCAAATCTAATATATGGACAGCCATCTTTTGTTGGTATTATTCTTTCAAAATAACTAAACTTATTGTCCCTTAAATGCTGTTGAGCTGAATAGATAAATACAATATCACTTGGAGAAAGTGATGTTTTCATAAGCTTATAACTTCCTTTATCTGTTAACAATAAAAATCCTTTTTTATCTTGTTTTAGAGATCTAAAATACATATTGTAATGAATTGAAACTATATTTTTAATAGACAAATATATCACCCCAAAATCTTTTTATTACTTCCTCCTTTCTCTTTTGAATTTCAATTGCTGATTTCAATCTTTTTATAAAGTATTCTTCATCCCATGGCTGTTTTTCATCATAATATTGAAGCCCAACCTGCCAAATTTCTTGTGGAAATAGCATCAATATAATAATCATCTCAATCCACAGTTTCTTCTTAATATTAAAATGATCCAAAACTTTCAGAAATAATTTTAAGTAAGATAAGTTCCACTCGTTTGTTCTAAGTATTCTAACTAGTAAATTCACATAATCGTGTATTTCATAATCATATAAGGTATAATCAAAATCAATTAAATATAATTGCGTTTTTGATTTTAAAAAATTATGATGTGCAGTATCATGATGAATTATCACACGATTATTATGTTTAATAAATAACTCATATATATTTTTTGTTAGTATAATGCACTTTTCAAATCTATTATAGAATTCATTTACTGATTTTTTAAATAACTTGTCAAAGAAAGTATTTTTACCTTTTTGTTGTATAATATTCAAAAACCATATTATTTGTGATAACTTTTTTCTAAAAACAGTTTCATACTGTGGATAATATTCACCTTTTAAAATATTTGTATTTTCTGTAGTTCTATGAAGTTTATTCAAAATTAAAATTGCATTTACTATGTCATTTTCATGGCTATAATCAAAAGTTATAGAATCAACCCAATATGATAATAAAAAAATATCTTTGTTAGCAATAAAATAATAGCCATCTGTTTTTGTTTTTAAAAACTTGATCAGATGGCATGAAAAATCTGTTGTTTCTAAATAATTAAATAATTTTATTATTTTATCCACTTTTTCTTTTTCAACTCTACTCTTTTTTATAAAGTATTTTCTGTCATCATTAGTTTCAATACAATAGGCATTAGTCTTAATCATTTCGATTTTTTTTATTGTTATCCCATAATTATCTTCAATTAATTTAATATTCATAACAATCAACTATTTAATTACTCTTTTTATTATATTAATGGTTATTTAAAAATGTTATTTGAATGATATAGTATACTTATATGCAAATTTGTAAGGATGGTACGAAAGCTTTGCCTTTCTAATTCCTTCTTTGCCCAAGTCTTCTTCTCTATTCACATATTTATAATCAGACCAATAATATTTCAAAAAAGCTTGATTGATAAATGTATATAATCCTTCAATTTCAGGATCTGCTTTTTCTATATGAATAACAACAGTATCACTATTTAATGGTTCACCAAAAGTAAATGCTTTAACTTGATTGTCTATAAATACAGAGATACCTTTATATCCTAATATTTCATAATGCTTTAAAGCATTCTCAATTGCTTTTTTTTCATAAGTGAGTCCAATATCTTTTTCTCCATTTCTATTTTTGTACCATTCACACTCAAATTCATAACATTTATCAATAAGTGTATGATCAATTTCTCTTATTTGGTATCTTCCCTCGTATGTCTTTAAAAATTTATTAATATGATTTTTTTTAGCATGATACTTTTTCCCTTTTAATTGAATCAAGTCTTCAACAATATATACATAATCTGAAAGGTCCCTTTCAGCAGTATGTAAAAATTTAATAGAACTTGTATTTAACAGCTCAACTGTTTTCTCAGATGCCCTTTTAATAATAAATTCTAATCCATTCTCTTCAAAGAATTTTTTAGTATCATATATGACTTCCTCAAAACTGTTAATTTCTAAACCTACTGGACCATGCAAAAAAGGATGTGTATTTTCTGGTTTTGCCATTATTAATAGATAGTTTTTATGTTCTGTCCAATAAAGGTTATAATAATCTTTCCACATATAAAGATTAGTAAAAGTTAAATCAGCAATTTCTGGTTGAAAAATTTTGAAATATTCATCAAAAATATTCTTATGTTCTATATCAAGTTTTATAAAGTTCACAAATTATACCTCCATTCAAAAAGTTTTGAAAAATTACATGAAAAACTTTATAATAAAATTAAAAATAAATCAATATTATTAGGGGTATCTTATGGGAGAAATTTTAATATTATTTTTATTTTATGTAATTAAAGTTTTTCTTTTAGTAAGTATCATCTTACATATTTTTAACATTAATGTTAATTACAAAAGATTAGTAACTATAAGTATTATTCAAGGGTTATGGGATTCTATTGTCTTTGGTGGATCTATAAATCTAATAGTAGGAATAATACTTATGTCAATAACTCTTATCTTATTATTTATTCTATTTATGAAAATATCTCCAGTCATAGGTATTATTATTGGTTTAATTGCTCAAAGCGTATGTTTAATGTTGAAATTTGGTGGTCTTACAATTATCAGCATTATCGATAATGTAACAAATATCTTTTTAAGTAAATTTATTGTTGATTTCCTTCCTCTTTTATTCGAAAATTTAATTATGGGTATTATGCTTTATTTGATTATTTCTAAAAAATATGTTTTATATAACATCTATAACCTAACAAATTCACAATTAGAACAGGAGCCTGAAAAAATAAATGAAAGATAGCAACAAAAGACAGATAATATTGTCAATTTTCTTTTTACTGCTTCTTATATCATCATTTGTTATTTATGGAGTTTACTTTGTATATAATGAACTTCATTTAGGCAAAAGAATAATGCAGTGGCAAAGAATTTTAATTATCTACATACAAGTAGTTCTATGCATGTTAAATATATATACTATGAGAACCTTATTTTTATCTTTGAATATTTTAAAGTCTTCTGAAATATACAAAAATAGTGTTCATTCACTCGATAAATTGTTAAATACACTTAGAGCTCAAAAACACGAATTTAATAATCATTTACAAATTATTTGGGGATTAATAAACATAAATAAAACAAAAGAAGCTATAAAATACATTGAAACTGTAAATAGTAATTTATCTAGTGTATCTAAATTTTATGGTTTAGGTTGCATTGAACTTTCTGCTTTATTATACGCAAAATACTCCATTGCTGAAAAATTAAATATTAAATTTCAAATAAAGTACAATGTTGATTTAAGTATTTACAAATTTGATTCAATTGATTTAATAAACATTTGCGGAAATCTTATAGATAATGCATTCTCATTTGCTAAAAAATCAATAATGAAAATAGTAAATCTTTCTATAATTGACTTAGAAAATTATATTATTATTTCAGTTGAAAACTCTGGTTCATACATTGAGGAAACTGAAAGAGAAAAGATCTTTGAGTTTGGCTACTCAACTAAAAACTCAACTGGAATTGGTCTTTTTATAGTAAAATCCATTATAGAAAAATATAATGGCTTTGTATTAATTGATTCATATTATGATTATTTTGAACCTTATCAAAAAGAAGCCTTTACCTCTTTTGAAGTTTACCTACAAAAAAAATCTGACCTATAATGGTCAGTTTTTTTATTCTTTTTTTAAATGGCGGAGAAGGAGGGATTCGAACCCTCGCGCCGGTTTTATCCGACCTATGCCCTTAGCAGGGGCACCTCTTCGACCTACTTGAGTACTTCTCCATATCAGCAAGCAAAAAATATTATACTCTAAATATTTTTAGAAGTCAAGAAGTTAAAAATGCGTTTTTTACTAAAAAACCTTTATGTGCTATAATAATATAAATTTTAATTCATATGGGGGATTTTTATGCCAAGAATAGAAAGTGATTTCTTAGGCGAAATTTCTTTGAATGATAATGAACTATATGGTATTCATACAAAAAGAGCTTTTGATAATTTTAATATAAGTGGTGAAAAGATAGATTTTTATTTGGTCAAAGCATTAGCAACTGTTAAAAAAGCAAGTGTATTAGCAAATTTTAATCTTGGACTAATAGATCATGAAAAAAAAGATGCTATTGTTTATGCCTGTGATCAAATAATTGAAGGGAAATTTATTGATCAGTTTATTATTGATAAAATACAAGGTGGAGCTGGAACTTCAACTAATATGAATCTTAACGAAGTTATTGCAAATATTGCATTAAGAAAGCTTGGAAAGCAAATTGGTGATTATAGTTATATTCATCCTATTAATCATATAAATATGTCTCAGTCAACTAATGATGTTTATCCTACAGCTGTAAGGATAGCTGTTATTTGGCTTTTACGAGAATTATCATTCGAGTGTTCAGAGCTTCAAAAAAGTTTGCAAACAAAAGAACATGAATTTAGTGATATAATAAAAGCTGGCAGAACACAATTGCAAGATGCTCTTCCGGTAACATTAGGACAAGAATTTGGTTCATATGCACAAGCAATATCAAGAGATAGATGGAGATTATATAAGGTAGAAGAAAGATTAAGAGTGATAAATTTGGGTGGAACAGCAGTAGGTACAGCTACTAACGCAAATATGAAGTATATTTTTAAGGTTACTGAAATTTTAAGAACTTTAACTAACATTGGACTAGCAAGATCTGATTATTTGATGGACGCAACACAGAATACTGACGTTTTTGTTGAATGTTCAGGTCTTTTAAAAGCATTAGCAGTTAATCTTTCAAAAATTGCAAATGATCTACGGCTTTTATCATCTGGCCCAAATTGTGGTTTTAATGAGATTTCTTTGCCTCCAGTTCAAGCTGGATCAACAATAATGCCTGGTAAAGTAAATCCAGTTATACCTGAAGCAATAAATATGGTATCATTTCAAGTTATGGCAAACGATTTTGCAATTACGTTAGCTTCACAAGCTGGGCAACTTGAGCTAAATGCATTTTTGCCATTAATTGCTAATAATATTATCCATAGTATAAGAATATTAACAAATGCAATAAAAATCTTTAGAACAAAATGTATTGATGGTATTCAAGCAAATGTAGATATATGTAAAAAATATGCAAATAAAACATCTGCAATAGCTTCAGTTTTAATTGAACGGGTAGGATATGATAAAGCAAGCGAAATTGTAAAAAGGTCAATTAATGAAGGTAAGGAAGTCATAGATATTGTTCTTGAAATGAAAATATTAGAAAAAGAAGAAGCTGAAAAGCTATTAAATCCATTTAATTTTATTGTTATAAAAGATAACTAAGAAAGGATGTTTATAATGAATAATACTCCAAGGTCAGAAAGAGTTCATATAGCTATTTTTGGAAGAAGGAATGCAGGTAAATCAAGCTTAATTAATGCAATAACAAATCAAGACTTATCAATAGTTTCATCAACACCAGGAACAACAACAGATCCAGTATACAAATCAATGGAAATTCTACCTTTAGGACCAGTAGTATTAATAGATACTGCAGGAATAGATGATGAAGGTGAATTGGGTAAGCTTAGAGTTGAGAAAACTATTGAAGTTATAAATAGAGCTGATATTGCATTAATTGTTATAGGAGATAATTTAAATGAATATAATTACGAAAAGCAACTTATAGAATATCTAAACAAAAAAAATATACCAATAATTGGTGTTCTGAATAAAATTGATATACTATCTAATTATATAAATTTATTAGCAAGTTTGACTAAAGAGTTAGGAATTAAAATACACCCTGTTAGTTGTTATACAAAAAAAGGTATTGAAGAACTAAAAAATCTTATCGCAAAAACAATACCAGATGTAAATGAGGATCTTAGGATTGTAGGAGATCTCATAAATCCGGGAGATTTTGTTGTATTAGTAGTTCCTATTGATAAAGCTGCACCAAAAGGCAGACTAATATTACCTCAACAACAAACAATTAGAGATATACTAGATAGCGATTCAATAGCAATTGTTACAAAAGAATATGAGTTGAGAGAAACAATAGGTTCTCTTGGTAAAAAGCCATCAATTGTTATAACAGATTCACAAGCATTTTTGAAGGTAGATGCTGATACACCACCAGATATAAGGCTAACATCATTTTCGATATTGTTTGCAAGGTATAAAGGTGATTTGCTATCATTTGTTGAAGGTGTAAAAAAGTTAAAAGATCTTAAAGATGGAGATACTGTTTTGATTTCTGAAGCTTGCACCCACCATAGACAATGTGATGACATTGGAACTGTCAAAATACCTCGCTGGGTAAAGCAAATAGCCGGTTATAATATTAATTTTGAATGGAGTTCGGGAATATCATACCCAAAGGATTTATCAAAATATTCTCTAATAGTTCATTGTGGTGGTTGTATGATAACAAGAAGAGAAATGCTTTATAGGATAAATTTAGCTAAAGAATCAAATATACCAATTACTAATTTCGGAATGCTTATTGCCTATTTGCATGGTATTTTACCAAGAGCTCTAAAACCTTTTGGAATAGACTTTGAATACTAAAAAAGGGTGCCTATAAAAGCACCCTTTTCAACTACTTTACAAGCATTACCCAAAATCCAATTTGTTTAAAACCTATCTTTTTATATATTCTACCTGCATTAGGGTTATCATAAAATAAGCATAAAGTTTTGCCTTCTTTCAAAAGATCTGAACATAATTTTGCAATACAAGCTGTTGCATATCCTTTTTCCCTATATCCTTCCATTGTTGCAACACTAAGAACCATAGCTAAACCATCATTTTCTGCTCCTGTTCTTGCTGTTGAAACAATAATGCCATCTTCTTCAATATAGAAAATTCTGCTACTGCCACTTTCAATATCTGCTTTTAGCTGTTCAAAAGAGGCTGGATTCAAAAATTCATCTATTGATTGATACATCAAAGCAATCTCTTCTAAAATATTATATTCAATATTTTCTTTAGACATCACTTTTACTAAGCTAACATTATCATTTTTAATTGGTATATAATCATTTTTATCTAATTTACAGAATATGTTAAGATTTTCATTTAAAAACTTGAATCTACATTTAATATTTTCAATTATACTTTTTTCTCCTGAAAATACTTTAAATTTTTCCTTTGATATTATCTCACAGAAAGCATCACAATTATAATTTTCTCTTGAATAAAAAATAAAATTGTTATGATGCTTTAATAGAACCGCAATAATATTATCTTCTTGGTCGAATTCGGCCCATACCTTTTGAAATGGTTTGTCAAAACCAAAATTAAGTATATCTCCAATAATAAATAAATTAAGTTCTTTTTCTTTAGAAAGGAATTTTAGAATGTTTTCTTTATCGGAATTGTCCAATAACCTTATCATAAAATCACCTTTTTGCTTTTTATTAATTATACCCTTTCATTTTCTTTAATTCAAGATTAAACTTACTAAGTTGTTGATAAAATGGAAAATTGCTGATCAAAGTAAAAAGAAATTCAATATGAATATAACCTTATTTTAATTTTCACTTAATAATTTCTAAAATTTCGTCTAAATTTTCTATAACAATTCCATTAAAATTTTCAACTATATATTTATTTGCTTTATTTTCATCCCCTGTTTCATGGTAAGCAACAATTATTTTTTTGAACTGTTGAAATGCAAATCTGACTGTATGCATTGTACCATCACTTAAATTTGTTTGAATTACAATAACAAAGTCAGACAAAGCACTTTGCAATCTATCTCTCGCAATAAAGTTGCCTTTATTGATTTGACTAAATATAGGATATTCTGATAATAGTCCACCTTCTTTTTCAATAATCTCATTAGCTAAATTAATGTTAGAATCAGGATATATCTTATCAAGCCCGCAAGGTAATACTGCTATTGTTTTACCATTTGCATGTAAACAACCTTTATGTGCTTCTGTGTCACAACCAAGAGCAAGACCACTTACTATTACCTTATCTTTTTTTGCTAGGATATTTGATAATTCAAAAGAAAACCTTTTTGATTTTTCATTTGGTACTCTTGTACCAACTATTGCGACTTTTTTATATTTATCTTTCAATAATTCAATATTGCCTTTATAAAAAATAATTAATGGAGCGTTGTATATATTTTTGAAGCATTTTGGATAAAAATGATTGTTGAAATCTAATATTTCTATTTTATTATTTTTACAATATTCAATTATTTTTTTTGTTTTTTCATAAGCCTCATATATTTCTAATTTATTCAATTTATTGTTTATTTTTGTTATCTTGATAACTTCTATTAATTGAACAATATCATCTATTTTAATCTTTTTTAATTCACAATATTCTATAAATGATTTTATAGTTTTTTCCCCAACTCCTTTTATGTTTATAAGTGTCAACAGTATATCTATATTCATGATTATCACCTTAATAATTTATTGTTATATATTACTATTCATGATAGAATAATAACATTAAAAATATAAAATGTGAAGGTGATTAAAATGAACAGCTTACCAACAAGGGATCAAATTGATAACAAATATAAATGGCGTTTAGAAGATATATATGAAAATGATATTTTATGGGAAAATGATATAATAAAAGTAAAAGCATTATTAAAAAGCATAGAAAATTTTAAAGGAAAAATTGATAATCCGAAAAATTTATTAGATATATTAACACTACAAGATGAAATAAATCTAATAGCTGAAAAAGTCTTTACTTATGCCAGGATGAGAAGGGATGAAGATAATTCAAACTCTTATTATCAATCATTGTGCGACAAAGCTATGATCTTGCTTTCTGAGGTAAAGCAAAGCTTATCTTTTATAGTTCCTGAAATACTGTCAATTTCAACAGATAAATTATTATCTTTTTTTGAAATTGAAAAAAAGTTGGAATTTTATAGAATATATATTGAAGATCTATTAAGAAGAAAAAAACATACACTTTCACAAGAAGAAGAATATATTCTGGCACTTTCAAGTGAACTATCTAATTCTCCTAATCAAATATTTTCAATGTTCAATGATGCAGATATAAAATTCCCAAATATTATTGATGAAAATGGTAATGAAATTGAACTTACAAAAGGAAGATATGTCCAATTTTTAAAAAATAAAGATAGAAGAGTGCGTAAAGATGCGTTTTATAAACTTTATGAAACATATGCAGCTTATAAGAACACAATATCTGCCACTTATTCAGCAAGTGTAAAAAGAGATATTTTTTATGCAAAAGCAAGAAAATATAATTCATCTTTAGAAGCTTCGCTTGATAATGATAATATTCCTATTAGTGTCTATGATAATTTAATTGCTGTTGTTAATAATCATTTAGATCTTCATAAAAGATACTTAAATTTAAGAAGAGAAATTCTTAATTTAGATCAATTAAATATGTACGATGTATATGTACCTCTTGTTGATGATGTTAATGTTAAAATTAAATATGAGGATGCTTCAAATATTGTCATAGAATCAATAAAACCATTTGGCACCGAATATATGGAAGTAGTAAAACAAGCTTTTAATAGTTCATGGATTGATGTTTATGAAAACAGAGGAAAAACAAGTGGTGCATATTCTTGGGGATGTTATGGAGTTCATCCATATATTTTATTGAACTATCAAGATTCATTAGATGATGTATTTACTTTAGCACACGAAATGGGACATTCTATGCATACTTATTATTCTTATAAAAATCAGCCTTATATATATTCTGATTACAGTATTTTTGTTGCTGAAGTAGCCTCAACTTTAAATGAAATATTATTAACTAATTATTTATTAAATAATTTTGATGATGAAAAGCAAAAATTATATATAATTAACCATTATCTTGATGAATTTAGAGCAACAGTATTTAGGCAAACAATGTTTGCAGAATTTGAGAAAATTACGCATGAAAGCTTGGAGCAAGGTATTCCACTTACAACTGAAACATTATGTAATATTTATTTTGATTTAGTAAAAAAATATTTCGGTGATGTTACAAACGTAAATGAACAAATAGCTTTTGAATGGATGAGAATTCCTCACTTTTATAGAGCATTTTATGTTTTTAAATATGCAACAAGTTTTTCTGCTGCAACTTCATTATCAGTAGAAATACTAAATGGTAATTCTGATGCAATAAAGAAATATTTAAATTTCTTGTCTTCTGGAAGTTTAAAATATCCAATTGAATTATTAAAAGATGCTGGTGTTGATATGAATACTCCTAAACCTATTGAAAGTGCTATGAAAGTTTTTGAAGAAATGTTAAATAAATTTGAAAAGCTTTTGAAATTTAGATAAATGAGATATATTATTTAAATATACTGAAATAATTTTTATTTATATAGTGACAAATTAATATAAGTAAAAGTTTGTAGTTATAAATTGGGCTATCCAGGTATATTTTTGGATAGCCCTCACATTTGTTAATAATTTTTATTATTCATCTAATAATATCTTCTTTTTTCTTTTATATTCTTCTTCATCAATTTCTCCAGCAGCAAATCTTTTGTTTAAAATCTGTAATGCTTCATTGTTTGTCATTTTCTTATTTATTGTATAAACATTGCTTAATTTATTAACTACATACACTACTAAAGCTATTATTCCACCTAAAAATAATAGGCCATATATTATTGGGATTAAATGAAACCCATAGTAAAAATTAAAACCTCTCATCATTTTTAAACACCTCATTTAATTAAATTTCAATTTAATTATAAAATACAATTATTAAAAAAATATTATCTATATTTGAACTTTTTATAAACAAAAAACCTTCTTCAACTTTGTGAAGAAGGTTTTAATTATTTTTGCAACCATTCAATTATCTCACTTATAAGGTTTATTAATTGTTCATTGTAAAGTCCTTCTATTCGATGGGCAGGAGTAAGACAACATACTTTACCTTTACCAAAATTATGATACCAACCAGCTATTGAGTCACCATCTTCTGATTTTGATAATAAAAATACATTTGTATTTTCGGTATCACAATAAACAAAATAATGCTCATCAATAAATTCAAACTCATTCTTTGTAAAAATTGTATTTTTTGAATTATCAAAATAATAATAAACATTTTTATTTTCACTAGGATGATATTTAAAATAACCTCTAAGCATTGAACAATATGGTCCATTTTCATTATAAGAAGCTAATGCTGAATGCCATACAAATATTTTCCCACCATTTTTTACATAATCGACTAATTTATTTTCAATCTCCTCTGTCATCCAATAATTAATTATTTCATCCTGTGGATTTATTCTATTTTCAGTTCCAATTACTAATATATCAGTATCTTTATTTAAGTATTTCTCCCAATCATTAGTTTTTATATCAATTATTTCAGCACTTATATACTTTTGAATTAAAGCTTTTTTAAGTGACTCAAGCATCATATCATGATTATGATAAAAATCACCTAATAAAGTAACTATTTTCATATATATCCTCCTTTTTTATTTATATTGTCATTTCTTCGCCTTTATAATTAATAAAACCAGTTGTATTATGATAAATATGTGTTTCCCCTGTAACAATTTTATATATTCCAATAGCAGATTCTTCTGGCTCTATTTGGGCGGTTGTTTTACCCATATCAGTATTCATTCTTCCAGGATGCATTGCATATACTTTCACCTGATTTTGAACAGTTGATCTTAATATAAATACTGCTTTATTTGCTGCAGCCTTTGAAATAGAATATGCTGGAAAATTGCTACCAGAATTTGTTACACTTCCAGCCTCTGATGTTACAAAAATCATTATTCCTGTTCCATCTTTTTTGATATATTTGTAAAAATGTTTCATTACGATTACAGTTCCTATTGTGTTAATTTCTATACTTTTTCTCAAAACATCAATATCACCATTTAAAATAGTATCAGTTCTATCAGTAGGCAATAAAATACCAGCAACATTTATAACAACATCTATTGGTCCAAAATTTATATAACTTTTTTCAGCTGCCTTTTTTACCATATCCTCATTTGAAACATCCATAGGAACTAAAATAATATTATCTTTATATTTACAATTATCAATATATTCAGTTACCTGTGAAAAGTTATACTTTTCATAAATACCTGCTACAACTTTATGTCCATTTTCAGCAAATACTTTTAATAAACATAAACCTAATCCTTTATTTGTACCTGTTATTACAACATTCATCAATCTCACCCACTTAATAATAAACTAAAGTTATAATATAAGGCTGACCTTTTTATTGGTATCTAACCGTAATTAAGTCAGCCTTAATAAATATTATTTAATCATTTTCTAACAATTCAATAATTACCTTTAATTGTTCAGTACTATCAAGATAAGCATATCTTCCGCCAGTATACTCGCCTTTCTGAATTAACGGCATACCTTTTTGGTTAAATATTTCTACTTTTTCTTTCATGCCTTTTATGAAAAATGCAATATGATGTACTCCTTCACCGTGTGTATCTAAAAACTCTCTCCAAGTTGATGGGTTATCATCTGGTTCAATTAATTCAATTTCAATATTTTTGAAGTTTCTGAAAAATGCTAATTTAGCACGTGCTTCAGTAGGTTGCCCTTTATAATGTGCTTGAGTTTTTTCAAACTCATCAGTAATGATTATTTCTGGAAAATCAACATTGAGAAATTCAGCATATTTTTGTGCAGTCTTATTGATATCTTTTACAATAATACCAATTTGTACAATTACATCAGTGTCTAAAAAATTAGTAATCATTTATTTCCCTCCATTACTCTTATTTTATAATAATGTGATTTACATAAGCGTAAATAAATACGCTAAAAAATATAGTAAATCAACATTAATTGGCATTTCATTGTTCAATCAAATACTATATTTTTCTACATGATTCTCTTTCTATCAACTTTGAGCCATATTGAACATATAGGAATTGACCGTTGCTTTCATTATTAATAACTTTAATCACATTTTCTGTTAATGTTTTAATCATTAATGAAAAATCAACTCTAAATGTTGTTAAGGAAGGTTTAACTAATGAGCTTAACATATGATCGTCTATACCAATTATTGAAATATCGTAAGGGATTTTTAGTCCTTTTTCAAATATTGCTTTCATAGCACCAAATGCTATATTATCGTTAGCACAACAAACAGCAGTAGGAAAATCTGATGAACTTTCAAGTATTTTTTTCATTTCATTGTATCCTGCGTTAGTTGAAAAATCTGTAAAACCTTGCCACTCATCTCTAATCATAATATTATGTTTTTTTAAACCACGTAAAAAACCTTCATACTTTTGCTTTCCGTTATATCTATTTAAGTCTCCATGTATTAATGCAATTTTTCTATGATTAAGACGTACAATATAATCAATAGCCTTTTCAGCGGTCTCATCGTCAAAATTAACAATAATTCTATTTGGTTCATTATGTCCTTCTGCATAATGATCTAAGAGCCCTATTTTATATCCTTCTGATATCAAATCTTCAATAATTGGTTCATAGTTTTTACATCCAATAAAAATTCCCCCATCAATTCTTCCCTGATAAAAAACCTCTTTGACTAAATTTATGTTTTTTTCATCTGAAAGATTTGATAAAACAACAGTTAAAACAAGAAAACCATATCTTGCAGCATTTTCAATAACACTTACTATGAAAAAATTTGATAAATAGTCCTCGGTTATTTTACCATTTGATACCCAAAAAAGCCCAATTGTATTTGTATTTTTGCCTGCAAGTATTTGTGCCGAAATATTTGGGTAATAATTATATTTTTTAATTACATCCATAACCTTTTTTCTTGTTTCCTCTGGTACATTTGGATAGTTGTTGATTACTCTACTAACTGTGCTACGTGACACTCCAGCTAGTTTTGCAATTTGCCAGCTATTTATTTCTTTCTTTATGTTAATCAGCTCTATAAAAA
>JBGGOQ010000009.1 GCA_041320695.1 Caldicellulosiruptoraceae bacterium PP1
ATTTCATCATTATATATTTAAATTATAGCAAAACATTATTTAAATAGATTAATATAGTTCATTTTGTAGCAAAATTAATAGAAAACATCTACTGTAAATGCAATTTTTGAATAATTGTAAATTCAGTGAAAAACATTAAAAAAGAGGCTGAATCACTATTTATTTGGCAGCCTCTTTAATTAATTTATATTAACTTTTTAATTAATGGTAATTATTATTCTGACTTAGCCCACAGATTACAATATAACCTCTCTATTTGTCCTTTTGAATTTTTCAATCTTTCTAAAGATTTCTTATCGCCTGATAGATAATCTAACATTAGTTTACCTTCATTAGAGCATAATTTATCATGTTTAGGTAATATTTCTCTTAATAAGAATAATGAATATTTTACTAATCTAAATGGACCATAAACTCTAACTGTTTCACCTGGAAGAGCTTCAACAGCCACACTATTTAAGTTTTTGATATTATTTATAATACTTTCTTGCTGTAAATTTTGAGAAAATACAATAGTATAATACCACCCAAAAAGATTTCCATTTTGACACCCATGTGAATCACTTACTCCAACAATAGGAATACTTTTCCCTTTTGATCTCTCTTCATAGTATCTAGCAACTTGCAATATATTACTATTTGCTTCACTTTTATAATATCCACCTATGAGTTCAAGAGCATCATATGGCTGATTTTCTAACATATATGATATAACAGTATCAGAAATATAATATCCTTCATTAACAAGCCAATATGGATGGCAGAATATACCAAGGCCATTTGCTTTTCTTATTTTATCAAAAACCCACAGACATGATGCACATTGATATTTTGCATCCTCGTCATGTATTTCTGGTAATCTTTCTTTTATCTTGTTTACTTCTTCATAGTATTTTTCTTTATTATTAATCATTTCTTCATTTATACTAAAATTACCGCCAAAGTTTATTATATGAACTGGGTTATTTTCTGGGTGTACTTCTTCACCAAGACATATCAAAAAATCTAAATCTAAATCTTTAAAATAGTTCTGTGCTTGAACTGAAGGTGCATACAAACCATGATCTGTTATAGCCATAAAATCTAAACCTATTTTTCTGCATGAAGCTGCTACAAATTCAGGTGATTCTTGTCCATCTGAATAATATGAATGCATATGTAAATCACCTTTATAAGGTCTTAAATCAAATAAATCTTTATGTAAAGAATATACATTAACCTTTAAGAAAGAATGATTAGAGTCCTTTTCTCTTATCTCAATAATATGTTCCTGTTCACTTTTAAAAAATTGATTTATTGAAAGTATATTATTATTAGCTTTTATAGTCCTTTTTTCTGCATACCTATATTCACCTAAAGGAGAATATCTTTCTAAAGGATAATAATAAATATCAAATTCCTTACTGTCTTTTATAAATCCTTGATTATATTTATCTTTTATAAATATGTTAGAATATTTATCTGCTAAAACTATTTTTGGCCATACTTCAAAGTTATCAATAAAGCTCATAATAGCTTTCCTCCTTAAAATAATTAATTAGTTTAATAAATTAATTATACTATAATTATATAATACTATAAGTAATATTTATATATTGACATTTAAATTTTGTTATTTTATTATTTAATTAATTTAATTAATTATATTAGGTGGAAAGTTAATGAAGCAGTATGTTGCATCTCATTTAAAAGATATGAATAGAAGAACAGTATATCAGATTTTTGAAGAAAAAGAAACACTTTCTCGAGCTGAAGTTTCCAGAATAACAGGAATTTCTGCACCAACAATATTAAAAATTACATCACATATGATGAAAAAAAATATATTATTCGAAATTGGAGAAGGTGAATCTGATTTAGGTAGGAAACCTTTACTTTTAAAATTTAATCCTGAAGCATCGTATACAATTGGAATAGATTTTCAAAATGAATATATTATTTTAGGTATAGTAGATCTAAAGGGTGAAATAAAAGGTATCAATAAAATTCAGATAAGCTCTAGTTTTATTGATATATTAAAATCAGATTTAAAATTCTATATTGAAAACTTGATAAAAGAATATAACATAGACATTTCAAAAATATTAAGTGTTGGTATTGGAATACCAGGGGTAGTAAACTCTGATGAATATATAATTAATGTCGCTCCAGCTATTGGCATAACTAAACAAGTAAATATAAGTCATGAAATAAAGTCTCTGTCAGATTACTTCAACCTACCCATTTATATAGAAAATGATGTTAATGCTGCTGCAGTTGGAGAATTTAATTTAAGAAATAAAAATTCTTATAATCATCTTGTATACCTTACTATAGGTAATGGTGTAGGTGCTGGAATAATACTAAACAAATCATTGTATAAAGGCACTAGATATGCTGCTGGTGAAGTTGGTTATATGATTTTTGATAAGAATTCGCAAACTGTTAAAGAAGACAGAGGTTGGTTAGAAAAACAAATTGATTTTAATACAGTATGTAATCTATCTGTTAATGAATCTCATAACAACCAAATACAGATAATTTTAGATCAGGTTACATCATATACAGCTTTATGTATTGCTAATATAGCTTCAGTGCTTGATATTGAAACATTTATTGTTGGCGGGGATCTTCCTAATATGTTAAAAAAACCTTTCTTTAATAAATTAGAAGAATATACTAATAAATTCTGTTTGAATAATATATTAATTGAAAGGCAAAAATCAGATTTTCCTACATTAGTTGGTGTTGCTACAATTGCTCGAATTAATTCAATTGATATTTTATTAGCAGATTAATAAAAAATTGAGGTGTTATTTTTGAACATTGATTTAATTAATAGTATAGTAGACAAACTAAAGTATAATAAAGACATTTTAAAACAATTTAATGTAACTTTAGGCTTTGATGGTTTTATTGATGTTATTTTGCGTCCAATTAAAAAAGGAAATAGCTTAAAAGTTGAAAATTATTTTTCAGAGATTAGCGAATTAGGACACTATTTATTATATCATTCAGGTAAAAGTTGTTCTATTGAGCTCAAAGAGTTTAGCTCAAAAATTGGTGGAAATACTGCAATATTTGGAAATGCATTATATGAATTGGGCACAAATGTTACTTGTATAGGTGCATTTGGATATCCAGAAATTCACCCTCAATTTTTAGAACTTGCTTCAAAATGTAACCTTGTATCAGTAGAAAACCCTGGTACAAGCTTAGCACTTGAATTTTTGGATGGTAAAGTAATGTTAGCAATGAATAATGGTATAAATAATCTTAGTTGGGATTTAATTGAGGATAGAGTTGGAACTGATAAATTAAAATCATATTATGGAAAAAGTGATCTTATTTGCCTTTTAAATTGGGGTGAATTGCCTTTTTCAACAGATATATGGAATAATCTTTATGAAAACATTTTAGCTCATATTAATAATAATAAATACATTTTTATTGATTTTTCTAATTTCAGTAGAAAGAACAAAAATCAAGTAAGAGATCTTATAAAGGTTATATCAAAGTTACACAAAAAGTTTAATGTAATCATTAGCTTAAATGAAAACGAACTTAAAGATTTATGTAATGCTTTAGATATTGATAGGAGACAATCTCTTGAAGAAATAGCAAGCAAGATTATGGATACTTTAGGAGTCTACTGCTTATTATTTCATTTTTATAAAGATTGTATGGTCTTTAGCAATAGATATTTCGTAAAGTTTGATAATTTAATTATAGAAAATCCAAGCATAACTACAGGTGGAGGAGATAATTTTAACGCTGGCTTTTGTATTGCTTTACTCTTGGGTTTAAATTTATCTGAATGCCTATTAGTAGCCTCACTCACTGCAAGTTTTTATGTAAAAAATGGTTATAGTCCGAGTTTAGATGATTTAGTAAGCTTCATACAAAATGAAATATTAATATAAGCAATTATTTAATTAAGTTAATAAATATATTTAAGAAAGGATGTTTATTATGAAAACTCCAAAGATAGTTTTTATTGGTGCTGGAAGTATGTCTTTTGGTATGTCAACTTTTAGAGATATTTTTACTGAACCAATGTTAGCTGGTGCAACTTTATCACTTGTTGATATTGATCCTGTTAATTTAGAGAGAATGTACAATTTAGCTGTAAAAATGAATGAAGTTACAGGTATGGGAATTAAAATTGAAAAAACAACAGAAAGAAGAGATGTTTTAAAAGGAGCTAACTTTGTAATCAATAGCATAGCTATTGAACGTTGCGAACTTTGGAAGCATGACTTTTTTGTTCCTAAAAAATATGGTATTAGACACTGTTTAGGAGAAAACGGTGGACCTGGAGCTTTGTTTTTTGGTATGAGAACCATCCCTGTTATTATGGACATTGTAAAAGATATGGAAGAATTGTGCCCTGATGCATACTTTTTAAACTTTTCAAATCCTGAAACAAGAATAGTATTAGCAGTTAATAAGTATTCCAAAATAAAATGCATTGGCCTTTGTCATGGAATATTTATGGCACAACACGATATTGCAAAGATATTAGGACGTCCTGCTGAAAGTATTGAAGTACTTGGTGCAGGTATGAATCACTTCCAGTGGATTTTAGAGATTAGAGATAAAGAAACTGGAGAAGATCTATATCCATTGTTTAGAGAAAAAGAAAAAACATTTGATCCAAAATTTAATCCTTATTCAAGAAGGATATTCAGATACTTTGGCTATTATCCAACACCTTCTGATGATCACCTTGGAGAGTATCAAGCTTATGGTTATGAAGCAGGAGAACATGGTTATAATTTCGAATGGGATGCACAGGAAAGAATTAGGATGGCTGAAGAGATTGCAAAAATAATATCTGGCGAATTAGATGTAAAACCTATTCTAACAAAATCAGGAGAAAAAGCAGTTGAAGTTATAACATCTATTTTCTTTAATAAAAGAAGATTTATTGAGTCAGCAATTGTATACAATGATGGCTGTATCACAAACCTACCTGATGATATTGCTGTTGAAGTACCAATTATTACAGATGCTACTGGAATTCATAAGATGCACATAGGTGAACTACCATTGGCTATTAAAAGTCTTTTAAATATGCAGGTTGGGCCCCAACAGTTGTCAGTTGAAGCAGCAGTTCAGGGATCTAAAGAGATTGCTTTACAAGCTCTATTGTGTGACCCTGTTATAAATAGTATTGATGCTGCAATAAAAACTCTTGATGAACTTTGGGAGATTAATAAAGCATATATAAGAAATTGTATATAATTGATTACTTTTAATGAAAGGCGGAAAATTTGTGGACATAAAGATTTTTGAAAGTTATCATGAACTATCAAAACAAATAGCAATAATAATTGCAAATATAGTGAAAAATAAACCAAATGCTATCCTCTGCCTGGCTGCTGGGCATACATCATTAGGAATATTTGAAGAAATGATAAAATTATCCAATGAAGGTTATGTTTCATTTGATAAATGCATCTTTGTAAGCCTTGATGAATGGGCTGGATTAGGCAAAGGTGATGATGGCAGTTGTATTGACTTTATGTATAATAATCTTTTTATACCGTTGAAAATTAACAATGAAAATATTGTCTTTTATGATGGTAAAGCAAATCTTCAAAATGAATGCAACAAGATTGATAGCTATTTAAAAGATAACGGCCCTATCGATTTTATGCTCTTAGGATTAGGAATGAATGGGCATATTGGATTAAATGAGCCGGGTGTTTCATTTGATAAATATTCTCATATTGTCGAATTAGACAACACAACTAAAATTGTTGGACAGAAATATTTCAATAAAGAAACTACTCTGTCTTATGGTATAACAATGGGTTTTCTTCATATTAAAGAAGCAAAACAAGTTATTTTAGCAGTTAGCTCAAAAAATAAGGCTGAAATTGTAAAGAAGCTTTTAGATTCGGAACCTAATTTCCTCCTCCCTGCTAGCTATTTAAAAAATCTATCTAACTGCTCTTTGTATCTTGATAAAGATGCTGCAATGTTAATTTAATTATCCCTCAGGCTGGTTCCAAAATGGATCCAGTCTTTTTTGTTAAAATATTTTATAAATTACTTAACTAAATGATATAATTAACTTTAATACTTGCAAAAAGTTGAGGGGGCATTTGCTTTGCCTGAAATTGTTAAAGAAGATTTATTCTTATTAAATGATTTTCCTTTTTCACTTTATGAATTATATCCAGAAAATAGCGATGTACCTAACTATCATTTTCATGATTACTTTGAGATAAATTATATAAAATCAGGTCATGGACTTTATTATATTAAAGATAAAAAATACTTTATTTTACCAGGTGATATTTTTATCATAAATAGTTCTGACCCTCATTTCGCATGGAGTGCAGGAGATTTAAATATACTTGCGTTGGTATTCCCTTCATCATTTATATGGGGTGGAAACCAAGATTTATATAATAATGAGTATCTGAAACCATTTTACATAAGTAGCCAAGGAGCCTTCAATAAAATTAGTTATGATGATGATATTGCAATTAAAACTGTTGAGATTATCAAGGAAATTGAAAATGAATATTATACAAAAGAAAAAGGCTATAAACCGATGATAAAAGCTTTATTGCTCCAACTCTTGTCCTATTTTATTAGATATTATAGAAAAAATAATATTAATGCTAATATTGAACTTCATAAAGAAAACTATGAAAAAATCAAGAAGGCATTAGATCATATGCAAAATAATTATAATCATCCTATTCACGTTGAACAGCTATCCAAAATATGTAACTTAAGTAAATCTCATTTTTGTTATATATTTAAAACTACAATGGGTTTAACTCCTTTGGATTATTTAACAAAGCTTAGGATACAAAAAGCTTTAGAGTTACTCGGAAATTCAAATTTGTCAGTAACAGAAATAGCATATGAGGTAGGATTTAATTCGGTAACAAGTTTTAATATTTCATTTAAAAAATGGACTGGAATAACACCTACTGAATGCAGAAAATAAAATGAGGGTGCCTCAATAGTGTGATATGCTTACCTTATAGTAGACAGCTAAAAAATGTTTAATAAGGCATGCATATCATAGATAAGTAGAACACCCTCATACATTTTATAATTATTAGTATTTTGTATTTATTTTACTATATACAGCACCAAATATAAAATAATATTAAGTTTTTAATCAGCCTTATATTCTAATCTATTTTTTTATAAACTTTAACATAGTCTACTAACATCTGCTGAGGAAAAATTGTTGTACTATCAGGATAACCAGGCCAATTACCTCCAACAGCAACATTCAATATTAAATAAAAATCTCTATCGAAAGGAGCTGGATGATCTTTATATATTCTTCCATTTTCGTCTTTTGTAAACCAATCTGTTCTGGTTAAATAGTGTACACCATCAACATACCATCTAATCTCTCCAGGTTCCCATTCTATTGAAAATATATGATAATCTTGCGAAAAATCCCCTTGTTCTAATGTATATGAACTTCCATTGTAGGTATGTGGATTCCCATAATGTATTGTTCCATATACCGTATTAGGTTCTTGCCCTAACAACTCCATAATATCTATTTCTCCACAACTTGGCCATTCACCATATTTATTCAAATCCTGTGGCATCATCCATATAGCAGGCCAAATACCTTGTGTCTTAGGTAGTTTAGCTTTTACCTCTACCTTACCATAAGTAAAATAAAATTTATCTTGTGTTGTAAGTTTACCAGAAGTATAATCATACGTTTCATTATATTTTGTATTTTCTTTTATTGCAGTAATAATTAAATTGCTATTTTCTACTTTTACATTTTCAAGCCTATCAGCATAGTATTGAAGTTCATTATTACCAAAACCACCGCCTGCATCAATTACATTCCATTTTGATCTATCTAACTCATTATCATTGAAATCATCAAAAAATATTAATTCCCATTTTTCTTGTTTATCTTTCTTATTTATCATAAGTTCATCCTCCCATTAAATTAATAGTAAATGTTTTAATAATTTACTTCATTATTTAATTTTTTATAAACATTATAGCTTCTTTCTGCGCACTCTGATATTTTTATTGGATGAAAACCAGGAATTTCTGAATACAATGTATCATTTAGTGGAGAAATCCAGTATTCAGGTATGTTTGATGCACCAACCATTGCTCCCATTATTGATCCTACGGTTGCACCATTACAATCTGTATCCCATCCTCCAAGAACAGCAGTGGTGACAGCTTTTTCAAAATCACCATCTCCAAATATTATAGCAGCAACGCATAAAGCAGCATTATTAATAGTGTGTACACAATGATAATGATTAAAGTTATCCCAAATTGAACTAACAAGTTCTTCTTGGTCCTTGGCCTTCTGAGCAATTTGCATTGCCTTTTTAATATCTCTCGATAATCTGCAATCATTAGGAATTTCACTCAAACCTATTTCCACAAGTTTAATTGGGTCTTTTTCAACAAAAGCAGCAGCAATAATTGCACTTATAAACATTGCACCATAAATACCATTTTTAACATGAGAAAATGAAGCATCTCTCCATGCAAGTTCGGCAGCTAATTCTGGATTTCCTGCTGCAGCATATGCATAAGCATCTACTCTTATTTGGGCTCCAATCCATTCTCTATATGGATTTAAATGTGTTCTTACCCATTCTATTTTCTTTTGCCAATCAGCAGGCTTTTCCCATTCGAGGTAACTAGTTACACTGCAAAAATTATAATAAGCCTGTGTTTCAGCAGTGCAAACACTTCCGTATGGTAGTTTTCGGTGCCAGTATTTACCTAAATCCCATGTGTCCCAGTTCAACCCTTTTTCTTCTAATAACGAGAGTCCAAGAACTGTATATCTTATATCATCATCAGTTTCCATAAATTTTATGTTTTCTCTTAGGCTTAACTTATTCCATATTGCCAATTTCAAACCATATTCATCTTGGGCTTTTGAATATGATGGAGTATAACCTTTTATTGGCCATGCATCAGCACCTTTAAACCAAAGCATAACATTTTTCCAACCAGGATTTTTTGAATTCCCCTCCATAAAATCCATTGCTTCTAAAGGTTTCCCTAATGCACATCCTACACATCTTCCAAGCCATGCACCATAGAATTTATTTTTAAGACTCCCATCATCATCTAATATTTCCAATCTTCTAGGTCCATTTGGCCTTAAGCTTTTTATAGTTTCAATGTCAGAAGGCTCAAAAAAAGAATTATCAATTTTTTTTGCATTTTTGAGCTCATCATATATTTTCATAAGGTCTTGTTCATTCTCTTCACAAGTATTCATGAGCTTTTCTTCAATACCTGTTACATCATATCCTTCTTCCTTTTTTTGTATAATTTCATATTTTAGAAGTTCCCTTAAAGATACCCAACCTGCCATAGTTAATCCTCCTATAAATTTTTAAACTTTTATTCTAATTAATTATATAATTGCCTTAATTTATTAAAATTGTTTTTGATTATTTATAGCTATTTAAAAACTCATAAACTTTCTCCAATGTTGGCATTGCAGTTTGAGCTCCTATGGCTGTTGTTGATAAAGCACCTACTGCATTAGCAAATCTTACACAATCAAATAAATTATCTGTTCCATTTGCTAAAGCATATGCAAAACCTGCATTAAATGAGTCACCTGCTGCTGTAGTATCTATTGGTTTTACTTTAAAAGCAGGTATATGTTCAAAAATGTTTTCACCAATAATGAAGGAACCCTTTTCCCCTGCTTTAGCAATAACAATGTTTGCACCTTTTTCAATCAATTTCTGCCCTGCTGTATAATAATCTTCAGGCCTTATTAATATAGGTGTTTGTGCTAAAGTTGCAAGTTCTACTTCATTAGGTGTAATATAGTCAACATAACTCAAAATTTCATCACGCCACACTACAGCAGGTGCTGGATCAAGAATAATAGTCTTCTCCAATTGTTTTAATTTTTTTATAGTATATAAAGTAGTACCTAACGGTATTTCCATTTGAAATAGGAATATATCACATTCAGTTATTTTATTCCATATTTTGTCTATATACTCTTCATTAACCATTTGATTTGCTCCAGGGTATACATATATCATATTATTACCTCCTGAAACAACAGTTACCACTGCTATCCCCGGATAGATATCTTCTAATATCTCTACAGTATCACATTTTATATTGTATTTTTTTAGCACTTCTAAATATTCTGGTCCATAAAAAAGACTACCTAATCTACCTACCATTCTGACATCAGCACCAAGTTTACCAAGTGCAACTGCCTGATTAGCTCCCTTACCACCGCCAACAAAAACATCAAATGTTTTGCTAAATATGGTTTCCCCAATCTTAGGAAGCCCTTCAATAGATGTAACAATATCAATATTTAAACTTCCTATAACACATATTTTCTTCATTTACTGATGAACCTCCATATATGTTACATTTTATAAATTTAACTGATTTATATTATCAAAACTATCAATAAATTCCAGAACAAAAAGGGCTATCCACTAAATGTGTCAGCCCTTTTTATTATTAGTCAGATATTAATGTCATTATGGAATGCGATGGAATTTTACTTTCAAAAAGATTATTGTCAAGCTCAAGTTCAAAATCAATATCTTGTTCTGTTCTATTTAAAATAACAATTACCCTTTTCCCATCATTTCTTTCGCATGCGAATATTTCTAATCTATCATCGTTGCAATTTGATGCCACCCTTACTGAACCAGGCTCAATAAATTTGCTAAAATGTCCTAAATAATAATATGCATTTTGATAAAATAAATCTTTTGCCTCAGTATCAACCAAAATAGGAGCATCACAGAAGTTGCCTACGTGATTAGGCCCTCCTTGCATATCTAATACAATGTTCCAGTCAATAAACCCAATTGTGTAATTATTGAGATCTCCAATAATATCATGTGCATATCTTTCTCCTAATGCCCATGAACCTGGTTTTGCTCCACCTTCTTGACATCCTTCAGTAAATAATAGATTTACATTTGGGAATTCTTCTTTTATTCTTGTAAGGTCTTCAAAATGGTCTCCACCATACCAGTGAAATGCTACACCTTCAACATATTTTGCTGCCTCTTTATCAGAAAGTATTGTTTTGGCTCTTTCATAAACTAAATCTCTATTGTGATCCCATACATATATTTTTATATCACCTAAACCGTTTTCATGTAATGTAGGGCCTAAGTAATTTTTTACAAAATCTCTTTCTTCTTCAGCAGTATAGATACATGACTCCCAAACTTGGACTGCCATAGGTTCATTTTGAACTGTTACTGCCCATACATCTATACCCTGTTCTTTATATGCCTTTATAAACTTACAAATAAACTCAGCCCAAGTTTTTTGATATTCTTCTTTTAGTTTTCCACCATGTGCCATTTCGCCATTTGTTTTCATCCAAGCAGGTGGTGACCAAGGAGATGCCAATATATGAAGCTTATTGTTATAAGATAAAGCCTTCTTTACATAAGGAATAATATTTTTTATATCTCTATCAATATTAAAATGCTTTAACTCAACATCTCCTTCAACATCATCACAGCTATATGAACTTACTGAAAAATCACAGCTATTGATGTGAATACGTGTAAGGTTATAACCTATACCATGCTCTCTATCAAAATACTTCTTAAATATTTCATCTTGCTTTTCTTCTGGTAGTAGTGAGATATTGTAGCAAGCTGCTTCAGTTAATGCTCCTCCAAAGCCAATTATTTCTTGATATCTTTTATTGGTATCTACTATTATTTTTGTTGAGTTACTATTCTTAGTATGTTTGTTATCTAATGAACCTTTGAATGTAAGCCTATCATTTGAATTTTTTGATGTTAGATAATAATTTAGTTTTGTAGTAGTCATTTGCTATTCTCCTTTCTTTATTTGGTGCCAGGAAGAACCGTCCCCATTGGCATAATTTTTTATTCACCAGTGATACCTGATTTTTCAATGCTCTCAACAAACTGTTTTTGTAAAACAAGATACATTATTAATAAAGGAAGTATAGTAATAAATGTACCTGCCATTCGTATACCTTCATTAATCCTATTTTCAGTGCTTCCATCCTCTGTAGGATACATGCTTTGATATTGACTTACAAAGTCTCTTAGCTTTAATGGTAGAGTTCTAATCTTATCTCCAAAGAATAAACCAGAGATATATGTTTCATTCCAATACCAAACAAAAGAAAATATAAAGGCAACAACAATAGCTGGCACTGCAGTTGGTAGTGCTATTCTGAAGAAAATCTGGAGACTTCCTGCTCCATCAATTTCTGCTGCTTCATCAAAAGCTTTAGGCATCATTTTGAAGAAATTGTAAAACATCAATACAAAAATAGAGCTTTTAATACCTTGTCCTGCAATTGCAGGAAGAAAAGATGCAAGCGGTGTTCCTACAATTTTAAGCCTATCAAAAAGCATATATTTAGGTATTACTGTTACCTGTGCTGGTATCAAAAATGTTGCGACAACCAAAAATAACCATAATTTTTTAAGCGGGAATTCAAATCTTGCAAGTCCATATCCTACAAGTGCTGTAGCAACTGTTTGTAAAATAGCAGGCAGCCCAGCCATAAAAATACTCTGAAATAAAGCTTTATTTGCATCTAATACTTTCCAAGCAATTTCATAATTATCAAGGTAAATTGATCTTGGAATCCATGAAACAATAGGACTTACAAGGTCATCAATACTCATTAAACTTGATGAAATCATAAAAAATAATGGATATAGATATGCATACCCAATTCCTATGAGCAATGCATAAATTATAGTTTTTGAAAGAATATTTACATAATGTTTTCTAGTGTAGGCAATTGTTTTTTCTAAGTTTACATTTTTCATCTATTTAATGTCCTCCTTGGCTCTCTTTCTCTTAAAAGAAAGAATGTAACCCCTATTATAGCTAAAACAGCTATAAAGTATATCCATGAAAGTGATGCCGAATAGCTATAAACCTTATCAATATCAAACATATGATTAGTTATACTTGTATTAATTACATTATTAGGGAAAGATGCTAAATCTACAATTGTATATACTGCATTAACTAAGATAAATGGTTTTATTATTGGGAGAGTAATCTTCCAAAATGTAACCCAACTATTTGCTCCATCTATACTTGCTGCCTCATATATATCATTGCTTATTTTTTGTAGACCCGCTAAGAAAAATAATATTTGAACACCTGAAAACCATAATATAAGTACTAAGTTATCAAAGATATATAAAAAAGGAGTATTAATACTTTTTGGCAATGTCGCAATAAATTTGTATATAAAATATCTGCTTGGATCTACTATCTTTGAAGCATTATTGCTCATAAGTTCTGATACAACAGGTCCACTTATTATTATTACAGGTAAAAAGAAAATGGCTCTAAAGATACCTCTTGCTTTGAAGTTTTTATTTAAAATAATTGAAATAATTAATGAAAAAATCACTACAAGAGGTACTGATAGTACTATATTTATAATGCTACTTGTAAAATTAAGTGGAAATTCTGTATCAACTTGAAAAGCGTATTTATAATACTGAAGACCTACAAATTTAGTTTGAATTCCATCAATATTAAAGTTTATATTATTAAGACTTAAATATATAGAAAATACAAATGGAAATACTGTAAATACTAAAAAACCTATAATCCAGGGTAGTATAAACAAATAACCCCAAAAAATATTACGACCTGCTATTGTTAACTTTCCATTATTAAAATATTTCTTTCTTTTCATTGTTTATCTACTCCTTCTTTTACAAGTCGCCAACCTTTTGCAGGGACAATTAAGTTTTTATATTTAAATGCTTTTTGAGTATAATTAACTATAATTGAATAGCCGTTCTTGTAGTCTACCTTCACAATTCCTTGCTCTAATACATTTCTGTCTACAATTTCTTGATTTTTTACAGGTTTTAAAGCCTTATTTATTTCATTGTATGTTTCTACAATTTGGTTATACCAATTTGAAAACTTTGTAGAATAAATCTCATTAAGTGCTGTATCTTTAAGTTCAAAATTATCAATTCCAGATACTATAAATGATGGGTATGCCCCATATTCAATTGCTTTTAAAATATCCTCCCTCGCATAAAAACTTAAATTGATGTATGGTGTAAAATAGTCAATATATCCTTTTAATGTTAATTGAAGAAATGGTACAGTGTCTGTCTCAAAAAGATATTGACTGTTAACCATAGGAGCATCAAAAATTTTATCTGTATATTTCCACACATACTCATTAGCTTTGTACATAGCTATATTATTTAAAGTTTTTTTAGCTTTCGAGAGAGTTGCTGTAAGTAACTCAACAGCTTTATTTCTTGTTATTTCAAATCCTCTTTTATTTTCACTATACAATCTATATCCATAGTCTTTTAATGCAATGTTCATAATTGAATCTTTTTTATAGAGTGCTAACCTGTCTGACAAATACTTTGAAACAAGTCCAATATTCATAAAATAGGTTCTATAAAACCATAGGTTTTTATTGTCCCTTTCTTCATAGATTAATGCTTGAGATAGATTTATTCCGCCTTCTTTTTTTAGGTTAATTTGCTTCTCATTCAAAGTAACAAAATTTTCAGTAAAGAATAAATTACCACCTATCATAGATAACTGTCTTTGCAATTCAAGTAGATCTTCTTTGGTACCTATCTTCTTTTCAAAACTATAATTTGATGGCTGTTGCCCATTTATTCCTCCACTTTGCCAACCTAATAAGGACATATCAATATTTTTTATGCCTTTTTTATTTAGTGAATTCACTATGTTTTTCATTTCTTTTGTTGTTGTAATTGGAATTACTGAATCAAAAATAAAACCTTTCTTGATATCCGCAGCTATTGTTTCTATATGGATTGGAATATCAGAATTATTATCTTTCTTTTTATTAAGCACACCTTTATCAATTAAAATCTTCCTATATAATTTTGACATTCCAACGTAATTAGCATCATTACCAGTTAGGAAATAATAGGTAATTTGAGCATCAAATTTATTTCTGTTTTTTTGGGCAACTTGAATACCAGAACCGCTTTTACTTGTTGGTTGCATGTATTTTTGCCTATATATAAACTTATTTGAAACCCAATTGTAGTTAGTCATAAGTCCACTTGGATAAGCAACAATTGAACTATATTCAGCACCACTTTGTATATATGCGAAAACACCATGGTTATTTGCACCATGAACAACGCCAAATACAGGCATAACAACATTGGGTTCTTCTACGATAAAGTCGTTAGGTCTGTTGGATTTTAAGTCATTTACTGCGAAAAGATTATCTATGCCATAATCCTTTCCATATATTCTTTTTTCAAAGTTTGTAAGATAATGGGCTGGTTTTGAAAATCTTATTAAGGCTCCACAACCATCAGGTACAAACATATATCCCTCAATTTCTTCCATTCTTGTTGATCCTAAAAAAGGAAAGAAATAGATAGATGCTAATTTGTATTCATCACCTTCTTTTATGTGGCTGTTTAAAACTTTAAATGTAATTGAGTTATTATTAAGTGACATTTCAAAATCAAGCTGTATATCTTGACTTTTAAAATTTACATGATATATAAGTTTATTCTTTTCGATTTTATATTCTTTGTCTACGCTTCTTGGGGCAATACTTTTGGTTTTTAATAAACCATTATAATCAAAGTATTCAATTGTGAGAAGAGAATTGCCCACACCTGCCCATGTGGTATTCATATCTTCTGGTTTCTCTTCTTTTAAACCACCCCATATATATCCAGACCTTTTATCAACAATTCGTATAGAAGCATTATCTTCCTTATGCCACACCTCAAGCACATTGTTTTCTAAAATCTTTTTATATCCTTTTAAATCCAGCCTATTCTTTATATTTACCTTTTTATCTTGCTGGGTATATCTATTTGATATAAAGTTTTCAAAACCAATATTTTTCGCTGAAATATTGGCAAATATAGAGTACTGAAAAATAGTTGAAAACAATGATATTAATAATATTAAAGAAATTACTTTCTTTTTAGTAAACACGATAAATCACCTCTTTGAATATGCTGTAGACAAAACCGATAACTTGATCCCACAGCATATATATAATGGAACCTGTTATAACAATTACAACAATCCAGAATAACGATAATAATATTGTTTTTATTGTGTTTCTTATGTTGTAATCGTGAATCTCTTTTGTTGCTATAAACATTATTATCCCGCTCCATACAACAAAAATCTGGCTTGAAAAATTGATAATAAATTGTTCATTTATAGTCAATACATAAGTTAATAAAACAACAAATGGCTGAAATAGAATATATGGAGCAAGTGAATAAGCAGTAGATATATAAATATGCTTTAACTTACCTTCGCCATCATTAATTGAACTTACAAGATAATTTGAAAATACCCACAAAGTAAGTGGTAATGTTGTAAGTATTAAAATATATGATGGTGTTTTTTGCTTTATATCGCTGCTAAATATAAAACCTCTAAAAGCATAATCTAACGCAAACACAATAATAAATAAAATATAAATTATACTTGCTGAAATAATTGATGTTTTTTCACCTTTTTTTATGTAGTAAAAACTATCAATAGGATGCTTAATAAGATTTTTTAAGTATAAAAGATCATCAATTACCTTTGCTTTCTTCAATCTTTCTCTAAGTACAAATTTTCTTTTTATTACGCCTTTAAACAATAAAATCTTATAAATCTTTATTAGTAAGTAAAGGCATATTAATACCAAAACAATAACTAACATATTTCTCTGTAAGAAATTATTTCTAAGTTCCCAGTATGCTTCTGAATATTCTTTTCTATTACCAGCAATTTTGAAATGGAATGCTGCTAATTCATAGTTCCCTTCTTGAAAATAAGCTTTACCAAGACCATTATGTGCTACCTTAGATACGCTATTTAGCCTCAATACTTCTTCCCATAATTTTTTGCTTTCTTTATATTTCCCTTGTAAAAATAGGCTTAAAGCTGAGTGTATCAAGTTAGCATACTGTGTCGGATAATAAACATGAACTATTCCTCTTTCTTTGTCAAGTACAAAGACATTATCATTTTCATCTACTGCAATTCCTGATGCAACAGTTATAAGCCCATTTCTCTCTGTTGCAATAGCTCTCCCTCCAAAAGAGAAAAGCAAAGAACCATTTTCATCATATTCATAAATTAGTCCAGTCTCTGTAATGGTATATATCTGCCCATATCTTCCTACATCAATATCAACAAAATTTTCTTCATCGGCCATTTCATTTGATTTTGATAAATAAAGTATATTATTGCCTAATGTATTATGCTTTTTTACACTATTCCCTTTTTCTTGCTGAGTAATTGTATAAATCAATCCTTTTTTATCAATTGTAATATTATAATATGGTCTTGGAATACGATAAAAAAGTTGGCTTTTCTGCTGTTCTGTAAAAAATAAATCCTGTAATACTTGAATAAATGATATAGCTACTTTGTTTGCACCAAAATATCCTAAAAATTCTCCAGTTCTATTTAACTGAATAATTCCATCAAATGAACCTTCACTTACAATATAAATATTACCTCTTTTATCAGATGCCACTTTCCTTGGTTTAAAGCTATTATACTTACCAAATAGTATTGATTCAGGTCTTTTGAACTCATTTATCTTTATTCCATTTTTATCAAAAATAAATACCTTTTCTAGCCCATAATCAGCTACATAGATATCTTCTTTTTCGTTTACAAATACTCCTGTTGGAGATTTTAGTATGCCTTGCCCAATTGTTTTTATTGCTCCATTTGATCTATCATATATTACAATTCTGCTGTTTCCTGTATCAGCAATATACAATTTATCATTTCTTATACAGATATCTTCTGGTTTATTAAGATCATAACTTTGAAATAATATCCCACTTACTAAATATGCATCCTGTGTTCTTATCCACTCATTTTCAGTTGACAATGTGTAAGTTTGAGTAGTTGAATTATTGGCATATGTAATAAGTGGTAAAACAAGTCCAATTATTAACATGAATATACTAAAAATTTTAATTATCTTACTAAGCTTATTCTTTTTATTCATTTTGCACCACCAATAAATATTATTTAATTCCTGAGTATGCCATTGTATTCATTACTCTTGATTGCATAATAATGAACAATACAAGATTTGGGATAAATAATATTAAGGACGCTGCCGCAGCCATACCCTGACCTGCAACTGTGTTACCTGTACTTGATGTAAGTGTAGTCATATAAAAAGCAAAAGTTTTTAGGTTATCATTATTTAAATATAATGTTGAAGCTTCTGTACTATTCCAAGCCATTTGGAATGCGAGAATACCAACAGTTGAAAGTGCTGGCTTAACCATGGGGATAATAACATTTTTTACTATCTGAAAATCATTTGCCCCATCAATCCAGGCTGCGTCAATCATAGCATTTGGAATTTGATCAATAAACTGCTTAACCAAAAATACACCTACTGGCATAGCTACAATTGGAAGAACATTAACAAGCATATTATCAATAAGTCCAACTTTATCTATTATTAAATATCTTGGTATAGTAACTGCAGTTGGTACAAACATTAAAGCTAAGTTATTTAATGAAAATATAAGATTTTTCCCATTAAAATCCTTTTTCGAAAGTACATAACCAGCAAAGACCGAAACCCATATTGTAAAAAATATTACTAATGCTGTAGAAACAATACTGTTTAGTAAATATCTGCTTAAAGGTATTGCTGAACTTTTTGTGGCTGCAAATAGCTCTATAAAATTGTCTAATGATGGTTTCCTAACAAAAAATCTTGGTGGATATAAAAACAATTCATCCAAAGGCTTTAATGCATGTGAAATAATAAATATAATTGGAAGTATCATAAATAAAGATATTGGTGTTAATATTACGTAAAACTTAATCTGACTTCTATGAAAATGCCTTGGATTAGTTCCGGTAGTAAATCTTGCCATTATTATCCCTCCTAATCATCTCTAAATAGCTTCCATGCAACTTTTGAAGCTAAATAGATTATCAATAATAATACAGTTGATACAGCAGCAGCATAACCCATCTCATATCTTATGAAACCGAAATCCTCTATATGGTTTGTAATTAACTGTCCAGCATATTGTGGAGTAGGATTTGAGCCTGTCAAAGCAACACCAATACCACTTGAATTAAATGTATTTACTAAAGACATTACTGCTCCAAAAAGCATTTGTGGTTTCATTGATGGTATTGTTATATAAATTATCTCTTGGACCCTATTTCTAATACCATCAATGTATGCTGCCTCATATAGTTCGTCGCTAATATTTAATATACCAGCAAGCATAGCCAAAAAGCCAACACCCATACTACTCCAAAGTGAAATTATTATCATTATTGTCATTAAGTAGTCAGGTGATTGGAGCCATTGAATTGGTTTTTCAATCAAATTCATTCTCATCAATAAACTATTCAAGTATCCGTTTTGATCTCCATTAAACAAAACACTCCATACAACAGCCATTGTTACACCTGATGTAAGAGATGGTGAATATATAATTAAAGCAAATATTGTTCTTGGTACTCTTGTAAGCTGTGCCAATAACCAAGCTAAAATAAATGAAAGAATATACCCTCCAGGGCCAACAATCAAAGCATATTTAATTGTATTTGGCAAAACCTTTTGCATAAAAACATCATCACGAGTAAGTAATGTAATATAATTCTGTATGTTAATAAATTTAGGTGTTTGGACAGTATTAAAATAAGTAAATGAAAGCCCTATTGCAATGAATACAGGCATTGCAATAAATAGAAAAAAAAGAATTAAATAAGGAGATAACATTATCCAATGAGAAAATCTATTAGCTAAGTCATTAACTTTTTTCAATTTTTATTCACCCCAATTTTTCAACTCATCAATTGAGTATATAGTATATGGCTTTATAACTTTTCCATTTTTAATATAACCAAATTCTGTTAATTTTCTTTCAAGTTCTCTGTTTATTATTATGCTTGATTTATCAATGGCAGTTCTTAGGTTATCACCATTTATAACCACATTGTTCCATATGTTGCTTATTTCTCTTTCTGACATATATCCCCCTGGATGCCTTGGTATTTCTTTTGTCCATTTCCATTGTTCCAATATAACATTTTTATGTTTATTATCAATCAAATATAACTCTTTAAAAGCATTCAAATTAGCAGTGTTCCAAAGATATAACGGTCCATACCTTGTTATAAGCATATTTGCATACTTAACTTGGGTATCTTTAGATAACCACCATTTTAAGAATTCCCAAGCTTCCTTCTTTTTATTTGATGTATTAAATACAACATCTGACCTATCACTCGCAACTTGATATCTAACAATTTGACCATTTGAGTTTTTTACCCCAGGAGAAGGAGCTATATCCCAAAGGCCAGAAAGCTCACTTGCTGCATTCATTAATGTAATATAAGTTGCGAAATTAGATACACCTATAGGAATTTTGCCATATCTAAAGTCGTTATAAAAATTAGCAACCTGTTCAGGAATACCATATATTGTAAATAATTCAGTCATTAATTCAAAGCCTTTTACTGAATTCTGAGTGTTTATTGCTGTTTTTAATCCATCTTTTGTATATAGCTGCCCTCCAGTCTGGAATATATATGGTGCAGTTGTATAAAAATATTTTGTAGCACTTGAACATAGAGGTAAATAGAAATTCATACCATACCTCTGTAGTTCAGGTAATATTTCTTTTACATCTTCCCATGTATTAGGTACAGGAATATTCAGCTTATCTAAAATATCTTTTCTATAAAATAGAACATAAAAATCCTGAGTTTCTGTAACACCATATATCTTGTCTCCAATTAAAAATGGAACTAATGTTTCAAGATTATAATCCTTTTTGATGTATGAAAGAAAATCTTTATATTCTCTAAGATCATATGCAATCCCTCTTAATGCCAACTCAAATGGTATCCAGTTGCTAATTCCAAGTGCTATATCAGGACTCTTTTGAGCGGCATTTGCTAAAATTAGCTTCTGTTCATTTGGCATTACAGAAAGCCTTGCTTTTATTCCTGTCTTTTTTGTAAAATCAGTATCTATTAAATATTGTAGTGTTTCTACATATTGTATTGGTCTATTAACCCAAATCTTTAGTTGATTATCCTGTTTATCATTGCTATATATTCCATAAGAATCATTTTTGTTTATTAAAGAATAATATAAACGTGCAATCTCTTCATATACCGACAAAGCAAATGTAGATTTTTGCTTAGGTAATTTAGTATTCTTGAAAACATAAATTCGATCGATTGACATCGGTTGTTCTTTTAATTTATTTATTAAATCACCTAATCTTTGGGCAACTGATGATGATCCTTCACTTAGCTCATCCAGTTTGTAAGGAATTTTTTCTGGTTCAGTAGCAATTCTTCTAAGTTGATCAGAAGAAATCTTTAGATCAAGCAAAAATGGGGATTTTGCACTATCAGTCATAGTCCTTAAAAATCTATATTGATTATCAAGTAAGTCAGCCCACTTATTTAAATCACTAACTATATTAGGCATATATTCTTTTATGTCCCAAGTTCTATTAGGATCTTGGTTATTTCCAACAAGCTTTTTAATATCCATTCCTAATGCTTGGATTTTATGTGTTATATCAAGTAGTTGATTAATTAAGCCTGTTATCTTTGCAGCATCTACTTCAAGGCTTATATAGTGAGTCCCTTTATTCAAATAAATCATATAAGGATTATTTTTTGGATCACTTATAATTTTATCTGTCCATTTATAGCCTGTATATTTAAAAGGATAGTTATCAAGTTCAGCAAAGGGTACTTCTCCATCTATTTTTATATTTCTGAAAACAGCCATGCCCTTATTTATATTCTGCATATATCTAAAAGCTATATTATAATATCCATCTTGTGGAACATTAAATTCCCATATAATTGTTTGACCAGGTGTCTTAAATGTTTGACCATCAATTATGTTAATCTTTTTGGTTTTAATATTATATGGATTAACAGAAATACTCTGTTCATTTCCTAAATTAATTATCCAGTCTGATTTTGCTACATAACTCTCAGCTTCAATTATTTCTAAAGTTTTTTGCTTGTCAGGAATATTAGAAATTGTTTTTATGTATTCTTTATAATCTATCTTCTTTTCTTTTTTAACTAACTTTAATTGCTTTAAAAGAATATCTTCTCCAATGTTTTTTAATACTATTTGATGACTCCCTTTTTCCAATTTTAATGTTATAGGAAGTGCATTTATTCTTTTGTTGTCTTTCATAAAATCAGTGACAAACTGATTAATAGTTTTCTGTTCTGGTGGAATCTCATTGCCATATCTATCAACATCAAATTTTTTTGTAGAATCAACAACGTAATTATTAACATATACAATATATGTATTCTTATTATTTTCATTGAGTTCAAGTAGGCTATTATTTAGCTTATTACCTAATATTTTGTATTCATAAAAAACATAGTATTCCCCTTTATCAGCTACATTAAAGTTAAAGCTAATCTCCTGATTTTTAGTTAAATAGATAGCCCCATCTTTTTCTACATATTGGTTATTTTGAGGTTTTAAATCAACCACTTTGCTATCAGTGATATTAATTTTTGGAATATTAACCTGTGTATTTAAAAGTATTTGTTTATTAGTTTGTTTAATTTGTGACCTATATGTAGCAAAACCTAAAAAGAAGGTAACAGTAAGAAGTAAAGAAACGATAATTAATATTATTAATATTCCTTTTTTGATATCAATTTTATATTTCATTTTTTCAACCTCACATCGTAACTATTGTGGTGATTAGATTTTAAATAAGGGTGGATACGAAATCCACCCCTGTTTAGTTTTAATTACCAGAAACTTGTTTTCTTATTTCAGCAAATTTCTTTTCTGCTTCTTTTAATTTCTTATTAAAGTCATCCCAACCAAGTTGTAAAGCCTTATTAGCTTTTGCCTCAATTTGTGCTGCAATAGCTGCTGGATCAGCTTTGCCTTGTCTTATTTGTTCATTTGCAGGGAAAATAACTTCCCAAACTGCTTTATCCCAACCTGGTTCTGTTTTGTAGAAGTCGCACTTAAATGTTTTGTCAAGGTTCTTAAGCATATATTTAATTCCACCTGGAACATAGCTTAATTTATCAAATGCTTTAATAACTCCTGGTGATGATGATGCAGGAACAAACCATTCTGGTGCTGGTTTACCCTTAGCATCTTTCTTAGAACCTAAATATTGAAGTCTTGCTGATATACCTTGTGTACCATATGACAACCATTTTAATAGTTGGAAAGCTTCTTTTGGATATTTAGCTGTTGCTAACATAAATGCATAGTCAGCATGTACTGGTTGTCTGTAACCAATCTTTGGATCGTTTGGCATTGGGTACATGTCAAATTTATATTTAAGTGTTTTTAGCCAACCATAATCCCATGTTCCATGGAATCCCATTAATACTTTGCCTTCTCTTAGAGCATCTGCATCTTTACCAAATTTCTTTTGGTAATCATCTTCTTTACCTTGTTTTCTTAATGCATCATTCTTTAAGTCATCTGATACAAGGCCAGGAACTGCTTTAAGCTCTTTCTGAAGTTTTATTGCAGCTGCCCAACCACCTGTTCTTAAATTAAATTTATGTTTAGATGGATCAAAACTCCATTGAGCAGTATTCTTATTTAAAACACCAGCCATTGTAGTATCGAATTCCCATAAGTGATTGATGCCAGAATATTCGTCTGTAGTAGCACTTTTTGCTAATTTTTTGAATTCGTCCACAGTCCAGTTGTATTTTGGTGCATCTAAGTTTAGCTCTTCTAATAAATCAAGGTTAACAACAAATGTGTTAAATTGTAACCATACTGGAACTGCATATGTTTTTCCGCCATACTTAAATGAATCAAGAATACTCTTTGGTATATATTTTGCTTCATTATCTTTTTGTAAAAATTCATCAAGTGGGTATACCCAACCTTGTGAAACAGGGTATGTTAAGCTTTCCCATGATATTACAATATCAGGAAGTTGTGCCTTTGAAGATACTTTAGCAGTTAAAAAATCATTTACATTGCCGTCATAAGTCAAGAATTTTACAACAATATTAGGATAAGCCTTGTTAAATAATTTTATTAATGCTGTTTTATCCTTTACATCCCAGTTCGCAACAGCAAGATATACTGTAGCTTTATTTGAGTTACTTGCTGCAAATGCATTTAGTCCTATGCCGAATGATAAAACAAATGAAACAATCAACAAGACAGCTATAAGTTTTTTCATTTTTCTCATAAAAATATCCTCCCTTTAAATTAATTTATTTTAATGAAATAAAGATTAAAAAAGATTTATATATTCACCTCCCTAATGGGATACTTTTTATTTAATGCCACACCACTGTTGCGGCAGCATAAGCTGGTAAGATATAAGTTAATGTTTTTGTTCCAAGTTTTATATTTACTTTTTTATTATCATTAGTTCTATTTGACATAATTAATACAACAGATTTATCTGGATTTTGGAATGCAACTGTTTCAAGTTTATCAGTATAATTACTTGATTCTATTCTATAAGCACCAGGAACAACAAATTTACTTATATGTCCCATAGTATAGTAATCTAAATTGTAAATAACTGAACCATCTTTTTGATTTATTTTTAGAACACCTCTACAAGTACTGTGTGAAAGAACAGTCGGCCCATTGTTCTCATCAAGTGCCATATTCCACCATACAACTGATTTAGCCCAATTCCTTGTTGACCTTATTACGTGCATCATTTGATCCATAAATGCATTGAAGAATGGTGGAACCCATTCACCACCTGATGCCTCTGTAAACCATATCTCTTTATTTGGGAACAAGTTATGAATATAAGTCATTGCCTCATGCTTTCCACCATAACAGTGCCAAGCTGAACCATCTACATATTTTGCAACCTCTGGATCACTTAGTATATAGCTTGCATAAGTTGTATTATCCCAATTGTGGTCATAAATTAAAATTTTAGTTTTAATATTATTCTTTTTGAATGCTGGTCCAAGGTAATTCTTTATAAAGTCGGCTTGTTCTTCTGCTGTCATTTTCATACCTGGATATTCACTCGGAACATATAAAGGTTCGTTTTGAGGTGAAATTGCATATATTGGAATGCCCTCTTTTTCGTAAGCCTTTATAAATTTTACAAAATAATCAGCAAAATCTTGATAGCAATCCTGCCAAAGACTCCCACCAATCATATTGTCAGATGTTTTCATCCAGCCTGGTGGGCTCCATGGTGTTGCCATTATCTTAAGGTCTTTATTTAGCTTCATGGCTTGTTTTATAAGAGGGATTATGTATTTCTTATCATGGTCTATTGAAAAGTGTTTTAATCCATGATCAGTTTGCCCTTCTGGCATGTCATCATAGCTGTATATCTTTGTTGTAAAGTCGCTTGCACCCATTGGCTGTCTTAAAAAACTAATACCAATGCCTTCCTTTCTGTCAAAAAGCTTTTTCATCACTTCATTTCTTTTTTCGGGTGTAAGCTTGTTATAGATTAGATAAGCTGATGCGTCTGTAAGAGAAGCTCCAAATCCATCCATAATCTGATACTTTTTATTTGTGTCAATGTTAACAGAATAAGAAACACTTGCATAGATATCCTGTGCTTTACTTAGATCTTGTTTTTTAAGCAAATTCTTTTGGTCAACAGTTGAAAGCCATAGTTCAACTGTCGAAGCTTGAGTATTTTCCACTTTTATCCCACCTTTTTTGACTTGATTTGTTGCAAAAGATTTTAATGACCAGCTAAATAAAAGTAATAAAGAAAGAATAAAAACTACAATGAAGTTAATCCTGCCATTTCTCATTATTTCACCACCAACTTTTTAATTATCTACAAGATTCACGAATAACTAATTTAGTGTTAATCGTGATGCTTGTTCCCGGTACAATCTTATCAATATTAGCTATTGAATCTACGACAGCTTTCCCAATCTTTTTATAGTTTTGGTTTACTGTTGTAAGATTTGGTACTATAAGCTCTGAAACTCCAATGTCATCAAAGCCTGTTATTGCTATGTCATTAGGTATTTTGAAACCCTTTTCACTAAAGTGTCTAATAGCACCCATTGCAACAATATCATTTACACACATTATCACCGAAGGTCTATCATCCAAATCTATAAAGTATTGTGCACCTGCCATTCCACTTTTTACAGTAAAATCACCATAATATATCCATTCATCTTTTGTTGATAGACCAAATTCTTCTATGTATTTCTTGAAATATTGCAACTTAGTTTCAGTTGCATTATTATTTTTAACACCTAATATCAGTCCAATTTTTCTATAACCTCTTTTGCAAATAAATCTAATTAGCTGTTTCATACCATCATTCTCATCTGTTTGAATATTGACAGTCCCAACTTCATTGTAAATACCGTTAATAGTTATGATTGGAATGTGATTATTAATATCTTTAAGTTCATCTATATGTTTTTTCTCAATGTTATATGTGGTAATTCTACCACCTATAAATACAATACCATCTACTTGTTTTTCTATCAGCGACCTTAGATATCTCGATTCCACTTCAAAGCTGCTCATAGAATTGCATAAAATAACGTTATATCCATGTTCATGAGCCTTTTTTTCAATTTCGAGATATATTTGCAAAAAGAATGGATTACTAATATCTGGCATAATAACGCCAATAAGTTTTGTCTCTTTTTTGATAAGACCTCTTGCCAAGGCATTTGGAACATAGTTATATTTTTTTATAACCTCAAGTATCCTTTCTTCCTTTTCTTTTTTAACCGGGCCACTCTTATTGAGAACCCTTGACACCATAGTTATTGATACGTTAGCCTCTTTAGCAATATCATAAATTGTAACCTTTTTCATGCTACATCCTCTTTAATTTTCATTACTAAAATTGAAATCCCTTTCACTTTTAATTATAAATATGTTTTGTTATATTGTCAACAATTTTTTTATGTTTATTTTTATTATTTTTTATGCATAATTTTTAGTTAAAGTTTTTAAGTATTTATTGTTAAATATATAACATAAGAACAATTTACATTTTCTAATAAAAACACTGCAACCCATTTCATTATTTATTTTGTTTAACAATACACAAAAGACAGCATAATATTTTCATGCTGCCTTTTTAATAATATTTAAAATCCAAGTAATGCTTTTTTATTTTCTAAGTAGTATATATAATTTTCTAATGGAACATCGGGCGGACATCTATGATCTATATGTGGTATAAAACCACCTTCGTTAATTATTGGTTCAAGTCTTTTTAGCTCTTCCAAAATCTCTTGTTTTGTTCCTTTCAACTTCATTTTGTTAACTCCACCCATAAATAGTATTCTATCACCATACATCTTTCTAAGTAAAACAGGATCTGTACCTGCATGAACTTCAACCGGAAACATGCATTTATACCCTGCTTCAAGCCACATTTCAACAATAGGTTTTATATCCCCATCGCAGTCAGTCCAGATTATATCCACACCATGTTTATTTAAAACTTTAGCAATTCTTTTATAGCGAGGTAGAAGTATTTCTTTAAACATTGTTGGTGAAATTATCGGCCCATTGTTAAAGGCTATATCTTCCCATCCACCTGCAAAATCAAACTCAATATCCATCAATGCCTTCTCCATCAAGGTGATTGTGAATTCTGTTAAATATTCTACCATTTCATCAATCAAGTCTGGCATATCATATAAAGCTAAAGCAAAGTTCTCAAAACCCATCCAATCTCTTATTTTCCCTACAATACTGCCACAGTAAATACCAAGTGGATAATCCCTATTGTTGTATTCATTCACAAGTTCAGGCCAATTAGGTGGGTATCTTTTTTGTATGTCTGGTATTAGCCTTTCTTTAAATGATTCCCAGTCAGCCTTATTTTTTATGGGATATTCAAGATAATGAGGTATGGTACTTTTCCCATCTTTTCTAATCTCACATTTAACACCTTCATTGTCAATAATAATTAGATGATTATTATTTTCACTAAGAACAGTGTATTCAAAAGATGGATCTAGTTCAAAATTAATAGGAACAGAATAATAGTTTTCTATTCCAAAATATTCATAAGCTTTTGCTTCATTATCAACATAAGTAGGTAAGCCCTGTTTATGCCATGTAGGTAGTGTTTCGTCCCAATAACCAAATTCGAAATTAGGTATCTTGTCTACATACTGAAAATGCATTGTTCTACTAAAGCGTTCTCTTAGAGATAAATTACTTAACCTTTTAGAAATAATTGAATTTGTCACGTTATTTCCTCCTTTTTATCTTGTACAAATTAAATCTTATTATTTTTTATTTAAAATATAAAGATTGTTTTTAATATATCTATAAAAATAATAATTTTTAGTAATTATTTTTTAATTAAGTTAAATAAATATATTGTATTATATTTATATAATTATATTGGAGATGAATGTTATGAAGTTTGGTGTATGCATTTCTAATTTTGAAAATGCAGTTTTTCTAAGCCAATTAGGTTATAGCTATATAGAGCTGGGGTTGCAAGAAATAGCTGATTTAAGTGATGATGAGTTTTTAAATCTTTATAAAGCTTGTCAAAGAAATCCTATAAAAGCTGAAGTTTTTAATAGTTGTATTAGAAGATATAATATTGTAGGACCAAATGTTGATTGGGATAATATAAAAATATACATAGCTAAAGCAATTCCAAGAGCATATCTTCTTGGAGCACAAATTATTGTTTTTGGAAGCGGTGGTGCAAGAAGAGTACCTGATAGATTTTCACGAGAGATTGCAAAACAACAGATTATAGATTTTTTAAAATTTATAGGTGATTTTTCAGCTAAGTTTAATATTAAAATAGCAATTGAAAACTTGAATAATAATGAATGCAATATATTAAATACAGTTGAAGAAGAACTTGAATATGTTGAGAAATGTAACCTCGCAAATGTAGGAGTATTAGCAGATTTCTATCACATGAGGGTTGAAAATGAAGATTTCAATGTTTTGAAAAAGGTTTCAAACAAGCTATTTCATGTGCATATAGCAAATAGCAATGGTAGGTTCTATCCTAAAAATATAGATGAAGATAATTATAAAGATTTCTTTGCTGTATTAAATGAAATTGGATATGATAAAAGAATAAGTATCGAAGCGAGGTTAGTTGCAGAAACCGATTATGAAAATGCTTTCAATGTTTTAAATATTTTTTTATAAAACACTACAATAATTTATATTTTATATGATAATCTTACTACAAGAATTTCTATTTACATATTAAATATATAGATTATAAAAACCATTTTCTACCTATATTCGCCAACCATATTTTCTATTTATTCGATTGAAATTCTTCTTTATTATTCTTCTATCATTAAATTAAAAACAGAAAACCTTCCTCTTGGTTTTTCTATTATTTACTTCCCAAGAAGAAGGTTTTTGTTATTTTTTATTATATTTAAGCAATATCATAAATACTTCTTATCTTAACCTGTTTCTTTAGTTCATCTGTTGTAATTCCTTGAGGTAGTTCACTCTTATCTACACATACAACCTTTTTAGTTCCACCTACTATATCAAAGTAGTTGTCATCAAAGACACAATCAAGGTTGGTAAGCATTAGCTCAACATATTTTGCATAATTCTGAGCTGATATTACAAACTCAAAGCAATTATCTTTTTCAACAACATCAACACTAAGTTTTGGATCTAAGAATTCATAATGTTTTGCTACAGTAAATAAAATTGTTCCAGAGCTTATAACTTTACCATTATCTTCAAGTTTATATTCAAAATATAATTTTCTCTTATCTTGGCTTGGTTGTAGATATTTACTGAAGTCAAGATTTACAAAGCATTTTGCTGTAAGTGGGGATATTTCAATTTCCTTTTCTGAGCTCTCAATAATCTTAGAATCTTGTGTCCTTAATGACCATGATAGTTTACCTGTGAAATTTTGCAAGGTATCATTTGTGACATATAAGTCAATTTTGTTATCATGATCTAACGCAGATGCTAATATAGGACTAAAGAATCTCTTTGCAAAGTAATGTAGTGCTTTCCATCTACCATAGTAATCAATACTTGCCCATGAAGCAACAGGCCAGCAGTCATTTAACTGCCAATAGATTGCACCCATGCATCTTCCTCTATTTCTTCTCCAGTGTTCAACACCATATTTTATAGCTTCTGCTTGTAAAATCTGTGATGTATATAAAAGTGAATCAAAATCTTTTGGGTATTTAAAGTTTTGAGATAGATAATATAGTATTTTACCATTAGCAGAACCATTTTTTTGGTGTTTCTCCATTACATAGGAGAATATATTTCTATCTTCAGGTAAAGTAAATGTTTCTATTGTCTTCAAACTTGGGAATGATTGGAATCCAAATTCAGATACAAATCTGAAATAATAATTTCTGTAATCAGTAAATGGTTTTAATCCATGCCATACATCCCAATAATGAACATCCCCTCTGTTTTCGTCATTCGGCTTGTCAAAGCCACCACCAGAAGAAGGTGAAGATTTCCAATAAAATGTATTTGGATCATATTTCTTAACAACATCTGGCAATATTATTTCAAACTGCTTAATATAGTCTGTTCTTAAATCTGCAGTTTTTGGGAAAGGCCAATCAGCCCAACCTACTTCCATTTCGTTATTACCACACCATAATCCTAAAGAAGCATGATGTCTAATTCTTTTAACATTGTCTATGGCTTCTTGAACTATGTTTTCAGTAAATTCTTCAGTCATTCTATAAACAGCACAAGCAAACATTAAATCCTGCCAAACAATGATACCATATCTATCACACAAATCAAAGAAATAATCATCAGGATAATATCCTCCACCCCAGACACGAAGCATATTAAAGTTTGCCTTAACACAGTCTTTAATAAGCCTTTCTGTACGCTCCTTGTTGCATCTTGCAAGTATATTATCCTCTGGAATATAATCTGCACCCATTGCAAAGATTGATATTCCATTTACGTTTATTTCAAAAGATTCTCCCCATTCATCTTTTTCTCTTTTGACAGTTAATGTTCTAAGTCCTATATTAAGGCTATTTGTATCAACCTTTTCCCCTTTATATTTTAGTATAACCTCAACATTGTAAAGAGGTTGGCTACCATATCCATTAGGCCACCAAAGCTCTGGTTTTTCAATATCAATACTTATGTGTGTGGTTTGTAGTGCTTCATTACATTCATAAGTTTTTTTTTCTCCACTTGGGTATGTTACAACTACTTCAATGTCAAATACATTATCATTAGAACAACATGCTTTGAATGATTCATAAGATACTCTAACATCTAAATTTACTTCTCCATTATTATGGTGCTGGGTAATATATACATCAGTTAATCTTCCATGGTTGTAGCCAATAATGTATATGTCTCTCCATATACCGAGGTCGGGCAACTTGGGGCCCCAATCCCAACCGGACATGCAATGAGCCTTTCTTAAATGAGGAAATCCGGGTATGCAATCTCCAGCACCCCAAAGTGGGTCTTCTTTGTGTTTCTTTTGCATAAATTTAGTTGGTGAATGAAGTATAATTTGTATTTTGTTTTGGCCTTCAACTAAATAACCTTTTACATCAAATTCATAAGTCCTATGCATATTATTTGTTTGAGCAATGGTGTTGCCATTTAGAATTATTGTTGATAACGTATCAATACCTTTACATACCAATAACACTTTATCACATTGAAGAAGACTATTTTCAACTGTAAATTCCCTTTTATATTCATAATCAAAGTCACATAATTTTAAAGCTATGTCTTCATTGTCACGATAGAAAGGATCCTCCATCTTCCCTGAATTTAATAAATCATTATAAACTGAACCAGGCACTTTTGCCTCTAACCATTCAGCTTGACTTATATTTCTCATCTGCCATGTTCCGTTTAAGTTAATAACCATTGGTATAAGCATCTCCTTTTTAAAAGTAATAATTTAAATTTTAACGCTACTAATATACATTTTATTAAGTTGATTATATAATATTATTGATTATATTAAATAGACTATTAAGACTTTGTTTTTAAAAAATGTCTAAAAATTTAAACGAGGTGTTTATATGGACAAGAAACAATGTTGTTATTATGATAATGTGGATATAAAAATATCTTTAGGAAATATAATAATAAACATACTTTTAATCTCTTACGAGGCTCCAAGACCTACGTGGGGGTATAAAAACCATTTTCATAGTGGATATGAATTGCATTTTATACCATCTGGCAATGGAATTTTAAAAGTTTTTAATAATCAATATAAAATTGAACCTGGCACATTTTATTTAACTGGTCCAAATGTCTATCATGAACAGATTGCAGATGATAAAAATCCAATGAGTGAATTCTGTATTAATTTTGAAATTAAGCTTTCTAAAAGCTACTATAAGAAAAACGAGCCTGAAATTCCAAATGAAATTAATACAATATTTGAAACATTAAAAAACACAAGTTTTTGGTTTGGAATTGATGAATTTTCATCAATTTCTTTATTTGAAAATATCTTTTTTGAATTTGAAAACAACCTTATAGGATATTATACATATATAAAAAGCCTTCTTACACAAATAATAATTAATGCTGTTAGATGCTTCTCAAGTAATAAAAAATCGTCATATCATATCCCACAGAAAATATTAAATGATGCAAGAAGGCGTGTTGTTGACGATTTTTTTAGAAATTTTGATAAAAATATTTCAGCAAAAGAACTTGCCGAAATGATTGGTGTTACACAAAGGCAACTAAGTCGAATTATGCAAAGTTATTATTCAATGACATTCAAAGAAAAACTAAATTTAACTAGATTAGAGGAAGCGAAAAACCTGCTTATAAGCACAAATATGCCTATTAAAGACATAGCTGATAAAACAGGTTTTAATTCATTAAGTTATTTTGTGAGGGTTTTCAATAGATACTATAATATCTCCCCAAAAGAATTTAGGATCAAATCAAAAGCTGAGAAGGAAAAAACTTAATCGGCAGATTTTCTTACAATTAAATCAGCAGGAAGAACAATATGTTGGTTTAAAACCTTTTTACCATCTAACATATCCTTCATCAAATTAACAGCAGTAATTGCAATAATATCAAGGGGTTGTCTAATTGTTGTCAATGATGGAACATTGGCAATATTAAGACTATAATATTCAATATCATCAAAGCCAATTACCTTTAATTTATCAGGAACATTTATCCCTAAATCCTTAGCTGCCAAAATTGCAGCATAAGCCATAAGATCTGATGATGCAAATATACCATCTACATCATATTTTTTTAATGTTTTTAAGCAGTTTTCATATGCTGGTTGCATCATAAAATTTCCATATATCACCATATTCTTATTAAAAGGTATACTATTATCTTCTAAGGCTTTTTTAAAACCTTCAAATCTTTCAATTGCCTCAAAATGATTTTTAGGCCCGTGTATATGTATAATTTTTTTGCAGCCTTTTTGTATAAGGTATGATGTTGCTTTATACGCACCATTAAAGTTATCTATATTAATTGTAGGAATTGATTTTAGCTTTTTGCTTGATTGTATAAGTATTGTAGGGATATTTTGGCTTATTAACATTTTCAGGTGCTTGTTATCAACATGTGCATACCCTACAATCAAAACCCCATCAACTTTCCCAATCAAAAATCTAACATAATCGAACTCCTTCGAACTATTGCAAAATAACACCCCATAGCCACTCTTTATAGCTGCTTCATTTATTCTTAATGATAACTCTCCAAAGAATGGTCCAGCAATCTCTTGGGATATTACTGCTATTGTATTTGTTTTCCTTGATGCAAGGTTTCTTGCTAACATATTTGGTGTATAATTTAACTTATCAATAGCATCTAATACAAGCTTTTTTGTTTTTTCACTAACAATCTCTGGATTATTTAAAACACGTGATACTGTTGCTATAGATACCTTTGCTTCTCTTGCTACATCTTCTATTGATGCCATCTTACCTACCTCTGTTTATTTTTTTGAAATTTAACAATATAATAATATCATATAAAGTATGAAAATTGCCAATTAGAATTTCAATTAAATTAACTAATTATTTTGTTGACAAATATTTTTAAATATTTTATATTTGAATTGAATATTTTCATTATGTTTTGTAAACGCTTACATATGATTTTATTATATAGTATTTTATTTAAAGGGGAGTTTATTTATGGATAAAAGTTTTATTCACAACAAGGATCTATCAATAGAAGAAAAGGTTGAAATACTTCTTTCCCAAATGACATTAGAAGAAAAAGTAATGCAGCTTACAAGTGTTTGGTCTTTTGAGGTTATGGAAAACAAAGAGTTCAGTCACCAAAAAGCAAATGAACGCTTAAAGTATGGTATTGGTCAGATTACACGTCTTGCAGGAGCTACAAATGCAAGTCCAGAAGTTGTAGCAAAACTTGCAAATCAAATTCAAGATTTTCTTGTTAACAACACAAGGCTTGGAATACCTGCAATAATACACGAAGAAGCTTGTAGTGGTTTTATGGGTAAAGGGGGAGATGTATTCCCACAAGCAATTGGTGTATCTTGTTCCTGGAACCCAGATGCTGTTTATAAAATGGGAAATGTAATAAAGTCTCAAATGAAAGCAGTAGGAGCTCATCAAGCGTTAGCACCTCTATTAGATGTTACAAGGGATGCAAGATGGGGTAGAGTTGAAGAAACTTTTGGTGAAGACCCATATCTTGTTGCAAGCATGGGAATAGCTTATATTAAGGGACTACAAGGCGACAATATAAAAGATGGAATAGTAGCAACAGGTAAACACTTTGTCGGCTATGGTATGACTGAAGGTGGTATGAACTGGGCACCATCGCATATTCCAGAAAGAGAATTAAGAGAGGTTTATTTATTCCCATTTGAAGCAGGTGTTAAAGAAGCTGGCCTTTTATCTATCATGGCTGCATATCATGAAAATGATAGTATTCCTCTCCATGCTCATGAATATTTACTAAATAAGGTTTTAAGAGATGAATGGGGATTTGATGGTATTGTTGTTTCTGACTATTTTGGTATTAGAATGCTTTGTGAATATCACAAAATTGCTAAAGATAGAGATGAAGCTGGCAAAATTGCACTTGAATCTGGTGTTGATATTGAACTCCCAACAATAGAAAGTTATACATTAAAGCTTGTTGATTTGGTTAAATATGGAACACTAAAAGAAGAGTATCTTGATAGAGCAATTAGAAGAATTCTTAGACTTAAATTTATGCTTGGTCTTTTTGAAAATCCATTCATTAATACTGATGAAACAAAGAAATATTTTGATGTACCAGAATTTAAGCAAATAGTATATGATGTTGCTAAAGAAAGCATAGTTCTTCTTAAAAACCAAAATAACTTTTTACCATTAAAAAATAATTATAAAAAGATTGCAGTAATTGGTCCAAATGCAAATGAACCAAGAAATATGATAGGTGATTATTCATATCCTTGCCATATAGAAACTCTACTACATGCAAACACAACATTAGGAACGGTTGTCCCTGATGCAATTGAGGTTGAGCAAGTAATGGATACAATTCAGACAATGTATAAAGCTATTTCTGAAAAAGTTCAACCTGATGTAGAAGTAAAATATGCAAAAGGTTGCGATGTTTTGGGTGAATCAAAAGAAGGTTTTGAAGAAGCTATCAATTTAGCAAAAGAAAGTGATGTTGTGATACTCTGCGTTGGTGATAAAGCAGGCTTGATGCCAGACTGCACTTCAGGTGAATCAAGAGATAGGGCATTTTTAAATTTACCTGGTGTTCAAGAGGACTTGGTTAAAGAAATATATAATGTAAATAAAAATATTGTTTTAGTATTGATAAACGGAAGGCCTATTTCAATTGATTCAGTAGAGAAATTTATTCCTGCAATTGTTGAAGGCTGGCTACCGGGCGAAAAAGGTGCAGATGCAATTGCAGATATAATATTGGGTAATGTAAATCCAAGTGGTAAGCTTTCAATAACATTCCCAAGAACAGTAGGGCAAGTACCAATGTTCTACTCAGTAAAACCATCAGGTGGAAGGTCAAATTGGCATGGTGATTATGTTGAGGTTTCTGTAAAACCACTATATCCGTTTGGATATGGACTTTCTTACTCAACATTTGAGTATTCTGACTTTGAAATAACTCCAAAATACCTACGCCCAAATCAAAGCATTAAGATAAAGCTAAAGGTTACAAATACATCTGATATTGATGGATATGAAACTGTGCAAGTTTATATTCAAAATGTCAGAAGTATAATTGCAAAGCCTGTAAAACAACTGAAAGGATTTAAAAAGGTATTTATAAAAGCACATCAAACAGTTGATGTTGAATTTGAGCTTTTTGCTGACCAATTTGTATTTTTAGATGAAAATATGAAAAAGGTATTTCATCCAGGTATAGCTAAAATAATGGTTGGCTCTTCATCACAAGATATACATTTTGAAGAGGAAATCAATTTAGTTGGTGAAAAAACATATGTTGATGATATAAAGCATATGTTTAGTAAATAGTCTCAAAGTACACTAAAAAGGGGATTTCTAAGAAAGTAGAAATCCCCTTTTTTATTTCTTTTTTTCACTTATATAAAGAAGTAATAGTGTTAATAATGATAGTATTAACGAAATAATAACAATAATTGTTTCTGCAATCCCTTTTCTAAACCATATTAACCATATACCCGAAAACACTACTACAGATGAAATAGCAGATAAAAAAACTGATTTAATTTTCATTTTTATATTCACCCATTAAATTTCATCCACTCTATGGCAAGCCACAAAATGTCCTTTTGACTTTTCTATAAGTTCTGGTGATATATTACATCTATTATCAGAATATAAACATGCATGTATAAAAGGACATTTTTTATCATCAGGAGTTCTTTTTGGAGCATCATAAGATTTAAGCTTTGGTATTTCTCTATTCCTTGAAATCTCAGGATCTGGAATAGGGCTTGAATTTATTAACACCTTTGTATAAGGGTGTAGAGGCTTTGATATAATATCATTACTTGAACAAAACTCTACAATTTTACCACCATACAGAACTGCTATATTTCCCTTTTCAGCGGTAAAATACCTTGCAGCACCAATATCATGGAGTATTAATATTATAGTTATATTTAGCTTGTCATTCAAGTCCTTCAAAAGTTTAATAATTGATGCTCTTAATGACATATCTATCATACTTATTGGTTCATCAGCAATAATAATTTCTGGGTTTACAGTTAAAGCTCTTGCTATTGCAAGTCTTTGCCTTCCTCCACCAGATAGATGGTGTGGGTATTTATTAAAGAAATACTCTGCAGGTGTCAGTCCTACAGTTTCTAAAAGACTCTTGGTTTTTTTATAAAGCTCATCTCCCTTCAAACCTTGTGCCTTTTGTAAAGGGTCAGAAATTATTTTAAATATACTTTTGCTGGGATGGAGCGATGCATAAGGGTCCTGATGAACATACTGTATTTTTACTCTTAAATCTTTATATTGTGATCTTGATAAGCTTTTGATTGGTTTATCATACCATAAAATCTCACCATTTGTTGGCGTCTCTAAATTTGATAATATACGAGCCAAAGTGGTTTTTCCCATACCACTTTCCCCAATAATTACCAGCCTATCACCTTTACCTATCTTGAGATTTATCCCATCTAATGCAAGTTTATAAGTCTTTTTTATTCTACCCTGTGAGAATACCTTATTTACATTTTTAAGCTCTAATACTGTGTTTCCCATTTTACTTTCCCCCCTTGCCTACTCATAATAAAAGCATGCTACTTTAGAACCTTCAACATCAATCATTGATGGTATCTCCATTTTGCATTTTTGGTTAGTATACTGGCATCTTGGATGAAATCTGCATCCACTTGGTGGATTTAGTAGGCTTGGTGGATCGCCAGGGATACTTTTTATCTTATCAACATCTGATGTAATTGACATTATTGAATTAACAAGACCATTTGTATAAGGATGCTTTGGTGCTTTAAATATTGACATAACAGGTGAGCATTCAACCATGCATCCACCATATATAACAAATATATTATCTGCAAGCTCTGCAGCAACTGCTATATCATGTGTAACAAATATTAGAGTTATATTAAGCTGCTTTTTTAAATCCTTTAATAGCTGAATAATATGTGCCTGTGTTAAAACATCAAGTGCTGATGTAGGTTCATCTAATATAAGTACCTTTGGGTCTAACAAAAGAGAAAGAGCAATTAATACCCTTTGCTTCATACCACCAGATAACTGCATTGGATAAGCATTAAGTATTGTCTGTGGGTCAAGTCTTACTAATTTTATCTTTTCTGCTGCTTTATCATATAACTCTTGATTTGTCCACTTCAAGCCATGTGCTTTTATTGTATCCCGAAAATGGTCTATTATCTTCATTGTTGGATTTAATGATTGCTGAGCAGCTTGAGGAACAAGTGCAATCTCTGACCATCTAATCTTTCTCAATTCTTCGTTTGTCATTGTTAGTATATCTTTACCTTTATAAAGCACCTTGCCTGATACAACACGTCCATTTGGTGGCAAAGTTCTTGTAATTGCTTCAATAACAGTACTTTTCCCTGAAGCACTTTCTCCAACAATAGCTGTTACACTATTTTCTTGTATAGTGAATGAAACATTTTCTGTTGCTTTTATTGTTCCTTCACGAACTAGGTACAAAGCTTTTAAATTCTCAATTTTTAATAACTCTTTCATGTCATTCATGCCCTCGCAATTTTGGATTAAATACTTCTTCAATTCCTTGAGCAAGTAAAATACCGCCATAAATAAGTAGTACTATATTGAGTATTATAAAGAATGGATAATGAAAGCCTTTTGGTGTATATAGTGCACCAGCTTGATATAATGAGTAATTTAGCATTATTCCCCAATGTGTTGAATCAAACTTTGCAAGTCCCAAAAACATAAGCCCAATTGTAAATTCCATTGCTCCTTTAAGTTGTGTAATAAAATTCACAAATATGTATGGCATTATAAGAGGCAATATATCACTAAAAAGGATATATCTAAGTCCCATATTTAGCATTTTGGAGCTTTCAATAAATTCCTTTGATTTTATTGATAAAACCTGTGCCGATACCTGTTTTGCAAGTGGAGCCCATAGCCATGTTGCAACTATTAGAGCAACTTCAACTGCATTTAGCTTTGTATTAGAGAAAATTGCTGCAAGTATCAGTAAGGCAGGAAAAGATGGTATTACCAAAAATACTGTAATAAATGCATCAACTACTTTTCCTAAGAATCCTTCTAAGTAACCTTTTAATATTCCTATAACTGTTCCAATTGTAACAGCAAAAAAACTTGCAAGTAATGTAAGGCTGATTACCGACCTTGAACCATGAACTATTTGAGCAAAAATATCAATACCAAAATAATCAGTACCAAATAAATGCTTTAGTGAAGGCTTTTGATATCTGTTTGCAAAATCTGAATTCATATCTAACTTTATTATCAATGGCCCTATTGTTGCCATTAAAATAAAAAAAAGTGTAATTATCAAGCCGATTAACGCTTTTTTATTTGAAGTCAATGGTTTTATAACATTATAAAAAAATCCACTTTTATTCTTCATTTTATTTTAACCTCACCCTTGGATCAATCATTGCGTATAATAGTTCTGCTATGAAGGTGGTGATAATAACACCTATAACAATTAATGAAAATAACCCAGTAAGTAACCCGAAATCTCTAAAAGCAATAGCTTTTCCAAAATAGAATCCTATTCCTGGATAATTAAATATTGCCTCAACTAAGGTGTGTCCACCTAACATATATCCAATAGTTATAGCTAAACTTGCAACTAATGGGAGCATGGCATTATTCTTTATATACTTATTTGCTATTGTAGAATCTTTAAGCCCTCTAATTTGAGCGAATCTAATGAAATCTTCTTCCATAACCTGTGAAGTATTACCTCTCATAGCAAGAGTCCATGCAGCTATTTGTGGTATTGCAGTTGCAAGTAAAGGCCCTATTGCATGATGTAAAACCTTTATTATGAAATTAATTGAAAAAGATGGTTCTACATCTATTGGATAAGCTCCACCCAATGGAATAATTTTTAACTGAACTGCACCTACAAACAATATTAAAACAGCTAAAACAAATGGAGGAATTGCTTGAATAATACTTGAAACTGCTGATATTACAATATCAATAATTTTCCCTCTTTTTTGAGCTGAAAAAGCACCTAAATAAATTCCAACAAAAAAACTTATAAATGTAGCTAACGATATAACAAACAATGTCCAGGGTAGAGCTTTTGCTATAATTTCATTCACACTTGCTTGATAGTATGTCGAATATCCAAAATTACCTTTAAGTAAATTTGTTGTGAATCTAATATATCTTGTAATTAATGATTCATTAGGATTAATACCCATCATTTGATGAGCAATTTCAAGTGCTTTGTCAATCTCCATATTTCTTTGTTGGGATATTGAAACAGCCAGGCCGTAAGCGGGGTCGCCTGGCATCTTGTTTACCATTATAAACACCCCGCTTAAGGCCAAAAGTAAAACCAAAGCAAGATAAACAACTTTATTTAATATATATTTCACTTTTTACCCTCCGGTTTTTGACTTATTTACTCTTTAACTTTCCTTCGGTAATTAAATAATTATATACTCTTTCAATTCCACCTGGTGCAAGTGACCAAATAGCATCAGTTTTAGATGGCCAACCAGTTATTCTTGATTCTGAATAATAAATTGGTAGTATTTTTTCAAATAGAGGAACAACTGGTAAATATTCATTTGTGATATACGCAAGTTTTTGAACAACTGCTATTGCTTTTTGTTGATTATTTGCAACATCTCTTAACTCTTCAGTTAAATCAAATGGAGATAATTTACCCCATGGTGTATCATATTTTACTTTTGCAGGGAATCCTGTAATATTAGCAACATCTGCTTGATATAGTCTTTGGTATCCTGTGTAAGGATTTGCATATCCCCACCAAGCTGAGCCAAATTCTATTGCACACTCATAGTCTCCGCCTTTCATAACTTGGTCTCTCATACCTTCTGGTATTAACTTCATTTCTACTTTGAAACCAAAGTTATTTAGTTGTTGAGTTAATTCTCTTGCTGCAAGAACCCAGTCATTATGTGGGCCATAAACTGAAAGTGTAAATTGAACTGGTTTGCCATTTGGATAGTACCACTGATTTCCTTTCTTTGTGTAACCAGCCTTTGTCAATATGCTTTCAGCTGTTTTTGCATTTGTTTTATATTGAGTCATCTTTTTTGTAGTATCAGCTGTAACCCAGCTACTTTCCATACTTCTTAAGATACCAGTAAAGTAATTGTCAGCATTGAATGCCTGCCATACAGATACATCTCTAACCTTTGCTTTATCTACTAAAAATGCTATTGCTTTTCTTAGGTTAATGTCTTTAAAAGTATCTTTTTTGAAGTTAAACACCAATGCTATCTCTGAAAGATCTGAAACTGTTTTTATCTTTAACTTTGGATTTAGAAGTTGTAATTGATCTACAACATCTTTTGGCATTGAAGGATGTGCTGCGTCTACCTCTCCTGAAATGAGTGATGCCCAAACAAATTCATTTGATGACCATCTTCTGAATACTATTCTTTTGATATTTGCTTTTGAAGCATTCCAATAATACTTGTTTAATGTTAAAACCATTTCTGATTGTGATATCTTTGTAGGCTCAAATGACCCAACAACAACCATCTTCTTTAACTGTTTGTATGGTTGAAAATCATTAATCTGTTTTCTCAAAGCATTTGATTTTGAATCATAATCTTTCTTTGTTTTATCATCAACAGTTTTGCCTGCTTGTTGTGTATAGAATATTTGTTTACCTAAATTAGCAACCTCTTGAGCCTGTTTTAACCATTTTGAATATATATGACTTGGTGCTAATGACCCCATTGCTGCATCTGTAAGAATAGTATGAACAAATGATTGAGGAGCATCCTTCCATAAGGTAAATTCAACTGTATTGTTATTTATAGCCTTAACTGTCTCAATCTCATATGGCCATTGCCACATTGCTTGGATAAATGCTATTGAAGATACAACGTCTTGAGCTGTAAATTGTTTACCGTCACTCCACTTAGCATTTTTTCTTAAAGTAATTGTAACTTTACCTTTTTCAATTTTCCATGATTCAGCAAGTCTTGGAATGTATTCACCTGTTTGTGGAATGTAATAAGAGAAAGGCTCAAAAGCAAACCACCAAGCTCCACCAACTGCCCCTGCTCCAAATGGATTGCCATGGAATGGATAAGGCCAATCTGTAGCAAGTTTAATCTCCGAAACCTTAGCAGTGGATGCAAATGCAACACCTAAACTTGAAAATAATAAGGACACAATTGCAATAACAACAACCAATCTTTTTGTAAATTTACTCACATTAACTCCCTCCAAAAAATAATTTTTTGTTTTAAATAATCTCAACAAAAATGAGATTATTTAATAAGTAAAATATGTTACTTTTGCTGTAACTACTTAAATTATAATATATATTTAAAAATGTGTCAATTTATTTTTATTTATTTTTAAAGTTATTTGTAACTTTATTATTTTGATATGTTTAATGATTTTCTAAAATTAATTCTACAAGATATTCTTATATCTTCTGTTGGGTCATCAGGATTATTTATTTTTTCAATAAGCCTCTTTACCGCTCTTTTACCATAATATGTTCTGTCAATATGAATCATTGAAAGGGATGGTTTAAAGTATCTTATCATTTCAGTATCATCAAATCCTAAAATGCCAATGTCCTTAGGGATCTGATATCCTAATTCTTTTATAAAATTTGCTGTTAATAATGTGGATAAATCACTTACACAGAAAAATGCTTGAGGTAGATTTTTTAGGTTTTTAATAAATTCAATAATTTCTGGTTCTGGATTTTTAGTAAAATCTTTAAATCCATCAACTTTACAAAAATCTAAATTAACTTTAAGATTTGACTCTTCATATGCTTGTAAAAAGCCCTGCCATCTTTCCTTATAGCTTGGCGAACAACTAATATCTCCAATAAATCCAATCTCGTTATATCCTTTTTTAATTAGATATCTTATAGCCATACGGGTTGAATTTATATTATCAGTGTTTATTGTATCAATGTTTCTGTTATCTACCCTATGGTCAACTAATACTATGGGTATTTCATATAATGCAATTTTTTCAATAACGTCTTCTTCCATTTTGGAAAGAATAATAAGACCTTTTAAATTGTCTTGGTTTAAAAATTGTTCAAGATATTCTTGATTCTGATCACTATAGCAGAAAAGGGTAAAATCATAGCCTTCAATTCTGATTGAATTTTCAATTGAATATAAAAGTGTGCTAAAGAAATGTGGATCATTTAGAACAATATTAGAAACGAGGAGGCCAATATAGCCTCTCTCTTGTTTCTGTTTTACTTTATAACCCATTTCATACGCTTTGTTTATTATCATTTCTCTTGTTTTTTCTGATACACCTGGTTTATTAGATAATGCTATTGATACAGCATTTTTAGATATGTTTAATTCCCTTGCAATATCATCTAATGTAACCTTCTTTTTTTTATACTTCATAGAAAAAACTCCCTTAATACTTTTTAATCAAATTTTAAATCTTTTTTACTAACCTTTGCAACACCTATTACTGTATCAGCACCACCATAATATACCCAGATCTCATCTCCTACCTCTGCTTGCCCACAACTAAATACAACGTTATTAATGTATCCGTTTATCTCCCAATCAAGTTCTGGTTCTAAAATGGGTTCACTTTGTCTTGATAAAATCTTTGTTGGATTGTTTTTGTCAAGTAGTAGAATCCCCAATCTGTAAACATTTTTTTCATCAGCAGCATGATAAATAACCACAAATCCGTCTTTTGTCTCAATTGGAGGTCCTGCGACACCTACTCTTGCACTTTCCCAAGTATTTGGTCTTGTTCTTACAAGTTCCACATGGTCATCCCACTTCAACATATCCTCTGAAAAAGCTAACCACATGTTAGGGTATCTTCTATGAAACAACACATATCTACCATCAATCTTATTAGGAAACAATGCTGCATCTTTATTAGGCTCATCAAGTGCAACACCAATTCTATCCCATGTAATTAAATTTTTTGATTTTGCTATCATTATCCTATAATCCCCATCAAATCTATCCCCAAAACCTGTATACGTCATATAAAATGTATCATCTATTTGAGTAATTCTTGGATCTTCAATACCCCTTCTTTCTTGGTCACATACTGCCTCCATTACAGGTCTGTCAAATCTGAAAAAGTTCAGACCATCTGCTGACACAGCATAGCCTATTTTAGAAATATATCTACCATATCTTGCATGCGGTGGTAAGTCTGTAGCTCTGTAAAGAACGTGAAAAAGCCCTCTATGATAAATTACCGCAGCATTAAAAACAGCAGAACTTTGCCATGCATCTTCTTTCTTTGGTTCTAATATCGGTTTTTCGCTTATTCTTGTAAGTTTAATCATAGATTTTCCTCCTTAAAATTTGATTTTATCAACCTCAATTGCAGCTACACCTATGCATGTATCACATGCCCCATAATAAACATATAATGTATCATTAATAACACATTGCCCACAACTAAAAATTACATTAGGAACAAGACCTTCTTTTTCCCACAAGAGTTCTGGCTCAATAATTGGCTCATCTTGGCGTGCAATCACCTTTGATGGGTTATTTTTATCCAATAATGCAGCCCCTAATCTATATGTGTTTTTTTCATCTACACCATGGTAGATAAGTAGCCATCCATCATTTACAAGTACTGGCGGGCCTGCAATCCCAATTTTCTTAGAATCCCATTTCCCTTCCCTGGGTTCCATAATAATGTTGTGGTCATACCAATTCTTTAAATCATCTGAAAAACATATCCATATTGAAGGTGGACGTCTGTGAAAAAGCATATACTTTCCATTTACTAACTCCGGATGTAAAGCGGCGTCTTTGTTAGGCTCGTCAAGTAAAACTCGACCTTCGCTCCAGTTTATAAGATCTTTGGATTCCCTTAACATTATTCTGATGTCTAACCAACTTCGGCCTCCAAATCCTGTATATAACATATAAAATGTATCATTTATATATGTTATTCGCGGATCCTCAAGTCCCCAATTTTCCTGTTCCATATCTCCAACAAGCAATGGTTTATCAAATCTTTCAAAATTAATACCATCTTTACTTTTTGCATATCCAATTGAAGATGTAAATTTGTATTCCTCCATTGGTTCTTCAGTATCTAAGACAAATCCATTATCTGAGGCTCTGTAAAATAAATGAACGTACCCTTGATGATAAATAACACCTGCATTAAATACTGCAGCCTTTTCCCAGTTGTTGAGGTTTTTTGCTTCAAGTATTGGCTCATTAGTTAATCTTTCAAGTTTAATCAAATTATCTCACCTCATGAAGTTAATAAATATATTCTCTATCGTGGATAATTTGATTATAAAATATTGGCAAGTTAAAATCAAGTTATTTTTTATTATTTATCAAGTGACATATATAATTAATTGTAAAGAATAAAAATTATATTTAGGCAAATAAATATTTTATCTATTTAAAAATGTTTTTCAAATGTATATGTTGAGTTATATTTTTCCGGTATTCTTTAGGAGACACTCCTTTTATCTTTTTGAAGATTTTTGAAAAATGCAATGGATCGTCATAACCTACCGATCTTGATATGTCACCAATTGAAAGAAGATTATTAGGCATTAATTCGCAAGCCTTATTTATTCTAAATCTTATTATATATTCCTGAAGACTAACATTTAGATACTCTTTGAAAAGTGAACACAGATAGCTTCTATTTAGCCCAACATATTTTGATATTCCTTCAACACTGATTTTCTTAGAATAATTAAACTCAATATATTCAACCACTTTTCTTACATATATCTCTTTACTGTTCTCTTTATTAGTTGGTAAATTATTGTTATTTCCCTCTATCAATTGTGATAGAAATTCATAAAGAAACCCTAAAAGTCTTAATTCTCTTGATTTCTCAAGATTCTTTGTCGTTATCATTTGTAAAAAGCAGTTTGCTACAAAATCATCTTTTGTATATGTGAACACTGGATTTTCCATTGTTAAATTGGCTTGTCTTAATAGCCACTCTGCTTTTATTCCATTAAAACCAACCCAAGTATAATACCAGGGATTTACCATATCTGCTTTGTAATATGTAATTGTATTAGGGCATATAAGAAAGCCTTGCCCTTTTGTTAGATTATAGCTTTTATCCTTTAAATGAAATATCCCCTTACCATCTAATATGTAATGAATAATATAATAATCCTTAACACCAGGACCAAATGAATGTCCTGGTAGACATTCTTCATAACCACATTCACACATAATGACATCAGTTAATTCTATCTTTTTAATTGGGACAAAATCATACATTATAAACTCCTGCAGCATTAATTAATATAAGATATATCTAACATTATACCATATTTTAATAGCATGGCTCCATTTACTAAGGTAATTAATTTATTAAAATGAAATTAACATAAGAATAAAAGGAGGAATCAAAATGCCAAAGATTGCATTTATGGGTGCTGGAAGCACTGTTTTTGCTAAGAATGTATTAGGAGATTGTATGTTAACACCAGCATTAAGAGATTCTCATATAGCGTTATATGATATTGACCTTCAAAGATTAAAGGAATCTGAAATGATGTTAAATAATATTAATAAAAACAATGGAGGTCATGCAAAGATTGTCGCTTATACTGATAGGAAAAAGGCTTTAGAAGGTGCTGATTATGTTGTTAATGCAATACAAGTAGGTGGATATGAACCTTGTACTGTAATTGATTTTGAAGTCCCAAAAAAATATGGTTTAAGACAAACAATTGGTGATACTCTTGGAATTGGAGGAATATTTAGAGCACTTCGAACTATACCTGTTCTTTTAGATTTTGCTAGAGATATTGAAGAGGTTTGCCCTGATGCTTGGTTTTTAAATTATACAAATCCAATGGCAATACTCACAGGTGCCATGCTCAGAGCAACTGGCGTCAAAACAGTGGGTCTTTGTCACAGTGTACAAGTATGTGCTGAAACTCTTTTAAAAAGTGTTGGAATGGAATATGATGAGAAGGTTCAATGGAAGATTGCCGGTATAAATCACATGGCATGGCTACTTGAAATTACTAAAGATGGCGTCGATTTGTACCCTGAAATAAAAAGAAGGTCAAAAGAACAAGGATATCCTGAATGGGATAAAGTAAGACATGAAATAATGCATACTTTTGGCTACTATGTTACTGAGTCGAGCGAACATAATGCAGAATATATGCCTTATTTTATAAAAAGTAAATACCCAGAATTGATAGAAAAATATAATATCCCTCTGGATGAATATCCAAGAAGATGCGTAAATCAAATTGAAGGTTGGAAAAAGATGCGTGATGAGCTTGTAAACAATAAAGATCTTACTCATGAAAGAACCCATGAATATGCTTCTTACATAATGGAAGCAATGGAAACAAACAAGCCTTATAAGATTGGTGGCAATGTTTTAAATAATGGCCTTATCACAAACCTTCCAAAAGAGGCGTGCGTTGAGGTTCCATGCCTTGTTGATGCAAGTGGTGTAACACCATGTTATGTGGGCGAGCTACCTACACAATTAGCTGCTTTGAATATGACAAATATAAATGTTCAACTTTTGACAATAGAGGCTGCATTAACTCTTAAAAAAGAATATATTTATTATGCAGCACTTCTTGACCCACATACATCATCAGAATTAACTATCGATGAGATAAAATCGCTTTGTGATGACTTAATTGAAGCTCATGGAGATTGGTTGCCTAAGTTTAAATAATATTATTTCTTGAGGATGTTAAAACACATCCTCAAGAACTTCCAATAAAATTTTTTTAAATCTTTATTTTGTTATTTATTTGTTGTATTATTTAATTAAATTAATTAAATAATACATTTTGCAGGAGGAAATGTTTAATGAAAGGTATTAAATCACATGTAGAGGTTTTAACGCAAGAAGAAATAAATAAGATACATAATGGCACATTAAAGGTTCTTGAAAGGGTTGGCTTTAAAGTTCCAAATGATGAATGTCTTAAAATTTGTAAAGAGCATGGTGCAGTTGTTGACTTTGATAATAAGATAGTTAAAGTTCCCTCTTATATCATGGAAGATATATTAGATAAAATAAGGACAGCTAACCTAAACTATAAAGAAGACAATAAACTAAATAAGATATATGGAAACATTTCGACTCAAGTTTTTGTTGTTGATTATATGACAAAAACCAGAAGATATGGACTTCTTGATGATGTTCTAAAAGGTATTGCATTAGTTGAGCATCTTGATAACATCCCAAGTTATAGTGCTGTTACAATCCCTTCAGATGTCCCGTTTGGAATGACAGATATAATATCATATCAGATGATTTATAGTTACTCAAAAAAAGATGGTGGGACATATATATTAACTCCAACTTCAGCTAAATACATAATAGAAATGTCAGAGGTAATGGGAAAAGGTATAGGCTACTTCCTTGAAACTGTAAGCCCTCTACAATTTAGAAAAGAAAGTCTTGAAATGGCTCTTTTATTTGTAAAACAAGGTAAACCTCTTGGGTTAGGGCCTATGGTTATAGGTGGTGCAACAGGTCCTATTACAGTTGCTGGAACAATAACATTACAAAATGCTGAAATTTTAGCTAGTTTATTTTTAATCTATGCCTTAACAAATAATTTTGGTGGATATGGTGCATTTAATCATTCTATGGATCTAAGAACAATGATCTGTTCTTTCGGTTCTCCAAACCAAGCATTTTTCGGTATTGCAGCAGCACAAATGGCTAAATTTTATGGTTTAACTGCAATGAGTAATTCTGGCCTTTCTGATGCTCTTATGCCAGATTTTCAATGCGGTTTTGAAAAGGCATCCACAGCTATATTTAGCTGTCTTGCTGGTTGTATCGGTATTGGGGCTCAAGGCATTGTTGGAGCTGATCAAGGATTTAGTTTCGAACAGTTAGTAATTGATAATGAATGGTTAGATGCATATAACTATATAGTACTGGGCTTTGAAGTAAATGAGGAAACAATAGCAACTGAAATAATTGAAAATGTAGGTATAGCAGGAAATTATATTTCAGAAGAACATACAGCACTTTATATGAGAGATAGTTATTGGCCTTCAAAATTGTTCAATAGGGATAGTTTTGATTCATGGGCTTCTGGTAATAAAGAAGAACTTCTTGAAAAAGCCCATAAATTTGTTGAAGAAAAGACAAAAGATTATAAAAACATGCAACCTGTAATAGATCAATCTAAATTTGAAGAACTAAATTACATTGTTAAATGTGCTAAGGAAGAAATTGTTAAGTAGATAATAAATATTTCATTTGAATCTTTTGTGTATTATTTAATGTGAATACATTATTCACTTTGTTGAATAGTTTATCTTTTATTTTAATATGCTTTATTATTTATAAGTTTTAATTATTTTATTTTGTTTTACTTATTAATTATTTTATTATTATACTTGATTCATTGAATGAAATATGTTAGTATTTTTTTAGGTGATTTATTTTGAGGTTAAGAAAAGGTAATAAAGAATTAATAAAAGATATAAATAGAGCCTTAGTTATCAACGAAATAAGAACCAATGAAAAAATTAATAGAAAAAAAATAGCTCAAAATCTTGGTTTAGGCCTGTCAACAGTAACATATATAATAGATGAGCTAATAAATCAAAATTTGGTATTTGAAGTTGGTGAAGCAGATTCAACTGGTGGCCGTAAACCAATATTATTGCAGTTCAACTATGATTATGGTTATACTATTGGAATTAGAATTAAAAATAATCTTTTCGAAATTGCATTAACAAATCTTAAACCGAATATTATTAGTATGAAAAGAATTCCTTTTAAAAAAGGTAGTTCAAGTGATTTAGTTGTTGATCTTATAATTCATGAAATTGATAATATCATAAATAGTTTATCAAGTGATAAAAAGTTATTAGGTATTGGCATTTCTGTTTCTGGTATTGTTGATTCAAATAAAGGAAAATTGATTTTTTCAGGATTATTAAATTGGGAACAGGTAGATTTTAAATTAACAATAGAAAATAAATTTGGCATCCCTGTCTATGTGGAGAATGACGTAAAGGCTTTTACTCAAACAGAGCTTTGGTTTGGTTATGGAAAGGAATTTAATAACTTTCTTGTCATTACTTATGGAGCTGGTATTGGTTCTGGTATTGTTATTAATAAAAGAATATATAATGGTGATTTTGGAGGAGCAGGTGAATTAGGACATATAATTTTATATGCCAACGGAAGAAAATGTGAATGTGGAAACCACGGTTGTTTAGAGGCTTATTCTTCCGAAAGTTTTATTTCCGATTATATACGCGAACATATTAAGTTTTATTCAGATAGCATTATTGACATAAATACTGAATTAAACATTGACGATGTGTACCAATATGCTTTATTAGGAGATTATTTAGCAATACATGCACTTAAAGCTTCTGCTCAAAATTTAGGATTAGGCATTATTAGTGCAATTAATTTGTTAAATCTTTCTACCATAATATTAGCAGGAGAAGGTATGATAGCAAAAGATTTCTTGCTTCCTGTAATTAAAGATACTGTTTCAAACAATTTTTTTAAAAGATGTGATAGTAAGGTTACAATTTTGACATCTCAACTAAATGATGATGCTTGGGTTATAGGTGCATCTATTTTAGCAGTTCGTAATTTATTTGATATTCCGATTTTTTATGAACAAAAACATAAAACAATTTAGAACACTAAATTTTTATTAATATTTTATGAAATCTAACCTTTATTTTGAAACATTATTCATACCATTTTTGGAAAAATAAATAGCAAAATAACATATAGACAATTGTTGTTATTATTTATAATATATTTATATATGCAAACGATGTTTTTGTTATATATATTATTTATTTTTTATAATTTTATGTCATTCGGTTGATTTAAATATCTATACTATATAATACTTTGGGATAAAATTTAGTAATATAATTACTAAATTTTATTTATAAAAATATTACTATAATATATGGGAGGTATTTTTTATGAATGGTTTCAAGAAATTCTTAGTTAAATTTTTAGTTGTTGTTTTTGCTTTAAGTACATTTACATCAGTATTTGTACCTAATAAGCCTGTAATGGCAGCTAAGAAAGTAACAGTTACATGGATGAACTGGGCAAATCCTGGTGAAAGAGAAAGATTTGTTAAGTTTAATCAAGATTTTATGAAAAAAAATCCTGACATTGAGCTAAAGTATATCACAGTTAGTAGTGATTATGGTCCAAAGCTATTAACACAGCTTGCAAGTAATACAGCTCCAGATGCTTTTTATATTGGTGATACAGATATTAGAAAAGCTATTCATAGTGGTAAATTAGAAGTATTAGATAAGTATTTTGGAACAGGTAAAGTTAACTTAAAGAAAGAAGATTTTAACTCAGTACTCTTCAGAGTTGCTGAAAAAGATGGAAAAACATATGGTATTCCAGTAGATTGCAATCCAATGGCAATATACTATAACAATACAATAATTAAAAAATTAGGCTTTGAATCACCAAAAGCTTTATATGATAAAGGACAATGGACATGGGACAATTTCTATAAAATAGCAAAAGCAGCTAAGGCTAAAGGTTATTATGGTTTTGTATTAGATAGTGGTTGGTTCGGACCAGTATTACCTTGGTTTGCTGCTGCTAAAAAAGATGGTTCAGAACCAATATTAACAGACTATGCAACAAAAACATATAAAATAAACAATCCTGATAATGTAGAGGCAGTTAAATTCCTTGTAAAGGGTATTAAGGATAAAGCTTTTGTTTACGGTGGTTCTTTACCACAAGGTCAAGGTTCAGATGCAATGTTCCTTACTGGTAGACTTGCTTTTGGTGCTTGGGGTAGATGGCAAGTTCCAAACTTCAAAAAGGTTAAATCATTTGAATGGGATGTTGTTCCTTATCCAACTAAATACGGTAATAAAGATGCTAAAACATATATAGCACAAGCTTGGATGAGCATGTCATCTTCAGCTAAAAATAAAGAAGCTACATGGAGATTTATAGCAGCATTTAATAATAAAGACGGTCAATATTTCAGATTACAAGGGCAAGGAAATGCTGTTCCTTCAATTAGAGGAATTGATAAGATTGTTACTGAAGATAAAGTTCCTGCATTTGCTGAAATATTCTTAAAAGGCCGTGAAAATGGATTCCCTGTAGATATGTATCCTGGTGAAGTATCAGTTCAAACACAAGTATTGCAAGATTTAGAAAAAATATGGGTATTACAAGCAGATCCTGTTGTACAACTAAATAAAATAGCTAAATATGTTACTGATACTTATAAGAAAAGTCTGAAATAAGAATATTAGAATCTTAGCAGAGGATAATTATATCCTCTGCTAAGAATTTATTATCCTCAAATATTTGGTCGGGAGGCGTTTAATTTGGCAAATAAGAAAGTAAAGGATAATTTGTGGGGTTACTTTTTCATAGCACCACAAATGATTGGTTTTTTAGTTTTTTCATTAATTCCAACATTAGCTGCTCTTGTTCTTAGTTTTTTTGAATGGGATATAGTATCTACCCCAAAATTTACCAAATTAAATAATTTCAAATTTATATTCCAAAGCGGTAGTGACTTTTTCTTAGCATTGAAAAATACAGTAATATATATAATTTATACAGTACCCATTGGCTTATTCTTAGCCTTAATTTTTGCAGTTTTACTTAATAATGTTGCAGGTAAAATGATTTATAGAGCTATATTTTTTATGCCTACAATTACTAATTCTGTTGCAATTAGTTTGGTATGGATGTGGCTGTTTAATGGTGATTTTGGAGTTATAAATACTGTTCTTAAATCAATAGGAATAAATGGTCCACAATGGTTAACAGATCCTAATATTGTAATGTTATCAATATCAATTATGTCAATATGGTGGGGACTTGGCTATAATATTACTATTTTTTTAGCAGGGCTGCAAAGTATACCCCATGTATATTACGAAGCAGCTACCATTGATGGTGCAAATGCAATTCAAAAATTCTTTAATGTAACAGTCCCACTAATTTCACCAACTACTTTCTTTGTAATGATTATGTCATTGATAAATGGATTTCAAGTATTTGATCAAATATTTATTATGACTAACGGTGGACCTGCAAAAGCAAGCTATAGTTTAGTATTCTATATTTATCAATCTGGATTTAAGGATTTCCAAATGGGTATTGCTACTTCAGTTTCTATGATGATGTTTTTGATTATTATGATAATCACTATACTACAATTCAAGTTTTCTAATAAATGGGTTTTCTATGATAGATAGTTTTAAGCTAATAAATATTATAGAGGTGATATAGCGAATGCAAAGTCAAAGAAAAAAAACCATATTAAGCAAAACCTTAATTCATTTTGTTTTAATGCTTGTCAGTGCTAGTATGATTTTCCCATTTTTATGGATGATTTCAACTTCTCTCAAAACTTTAGATCAAGTTTTTTCTATACCTCCTAAAATAATACCTGAAGAACCTCAATGGCACAATTACATTGATTCATGGAATGCTCTACCTTTTACTAATGCATATATTAACAGCTTCAAAATTGCTATAATTGCTGTTCTTGGACAGATTATAACTTGTTCTATGGCAGCATATGCCTTAGCAAAAATAAATTTTAAAGGAAAAAGTATAATATTTATGGCTTTTATTGCAACTATGATGATTCCAGGCCAAGTTACAATGATTCCTCAATTTATTCTATTTAAGTATTTAGGTTGGATAGATACTCATCTACCTCTTACTGTTCCATGGGTATTGTTTAGTGCTTTTGGTGTCTTTTTGCTAAGACAGTTTATAATGTCTCTACCTAATGATTTAGATGAAGCTGCAATTATCGATGGAGCAAATCATTTTATAATTTATACAAGAATCATTTTGCCTTTAATAATGCCTTCATTAGCAACTTTAGGTATATTTACATTTATGGCATCGTGGAATAACTTTTTAGCACCTTTAATCTATCTTAATACTCCAGAAAAATACACTGTTCCATTATTGTTGGCACAGTTCAAAGGCATATATATTACTGACTGGACTCTTTTGATGGCTGCTGCTACAACAGCAATAATACCTATTTTAATTGTATATCTTTTTGGGCAAAAATATATTATTGAAAGTATTGCCCTAACTGGAATAAAAGCATAAAACTAACAGGGGCTTATTACATATTTTAAAATTATTGCTAAAGCCCCTTTTTATTATTTTTCTTTTTTTTTTACTTTTTAATATATAGAATAATTATTGTTAAATGTAAATATTGGTCCTCAATTTTTATTTTTACTATATCTTTTTACAATCAGTATTCTTTCTTATCAACTCTATTGCATAATTTACAAATTCAACAGTTTTAGGATAGGTTTCTTCATGATTAATATTTTTGTTTCTGCAATCAATTCTCCATTCTATTGCTTTTTCAATCAAGTAAGCATATTCTGGTAATTTGTTCTTTGCCCAATTGGCTGCTTTTATTTTTGAAGTTTGTTCGAAAAATGTAAGTGTGTAAAGTGCTCTACACATTGTAAGTATAGCATAAGCTTGATATGGGCGTGAGGATTTTGTGTTTATTACATATTCTTCCCATTCTAAAGCATGTTTCTTGACTGCTTCTATAAACTCTTCTTTTGATATTGTTTCAATAAATGTAGACGGTTTAGGCCCATATAATGTTATCCCATAATCTTGTACAAAATACCAATTTAAAAGCCATTCATCACCTGCACTTACAAAATGTAATGGTTCTCCTGGGCTAATTACAGCCATTTTGCTTGATTTTACCTTGAAATCTCTCAATCCTTGCTTTGAAAAATATTGAACTTCAATTCTATCATCCCATTCTTTATATTCATGTACAAATTGATTATGCATAAGCTTAAGTTTTTCGAGTTCGTAATCATTTACATCTGAAGATAAAAACAGCTAATAAATCAATATCGCTTATATCTTTATCAAAATCTCCCCAAACTAATGAGCCATATAGGTAAAACCCCAAAAACTTAGTTCCAAAAATGTTTTGAATTCTTGATAATAATGAGTTTAGAAGATGGTTTATATCTTCATAAGGTGTTGGGAACAACATCGTCACAACCTTTCATAAAAACTTTAATATTATAATACATGAAATTACTCCACTAATAAATTTATTTATTATAAATATGCTTATTAACGGTGGATCTACTAATCTTAAAAAGGCCAGCTGAGGTCCAACTACAGATGCTAAGTTAATACATAAAGCTTCATTTATTATCTTTGATTTATAATCCATTTTATCAATATCAATAGAATTTATATTAATCTTAATTCTTAATATTTTTAAATAAATCTTATTATATTAATTACTATTGATATTGACATAAATTGTTAAATAAAAATAAAATAATTGTTATCTACAATAAATTAAAGAATTTTTTGAATAAAGAAAATGAGGCTGTCCAAAAACATATTATTCTTTTATATTTAGTGCTTTACAGATAAATACTAAATACCGACAATATGTAAAACATAAGAGGGTGTTCAATTATCTTTCGAGACACCCTCTATTTTTATAAACTTTATATGTATTTTTATATTACTGTATTGTCGTATTCACGTCCAAGAAGGTCATATAATTTTCTTCTTGATTCTTTATCAGCATCCAATTCAAATTTTGCATATTTAAATACATCAAGTGCTTTCTCACGTGGAACTACAACAACCCCATCTCCATCTGCTACAATAACATCTCCAGGATTTACAGTTACACCTTCTATATTTACAGGAATATTCATATTATCAAATTTTAATCTTCCCATAACTGTTTTTTGTGAAATAAACTTATGCCAAAATGGAATACCTTGAAGTATTAGCTCATCTGTATCCCTTGGACCACCATTTGTAATATAACCAACAGCACCTTTTGCAAAACCATCTAATGAATTGTTTGAACCCATGAGGCCTGCATCAACACCACTCTGGTCAATAACAATAAAGTCACCTTTTTGTATATCTTTCATCCATGGATAAGAACAAATATTATTGTAGTAATAGCCACTCCATTTAGCATATTCCTCGGGTGTAAGCTTTGGAATTTCTCCGTTATAAGGAACATATCTAACTGTCTTTGCAATTCCTACTGCTTTTGTTCTAAATAAGGGTTTAATTGTATATGGTATACTACAATAATGATGTAAACCGAGATAGTCTAAGCCATCTCTTACATCAGCAACCCTTAACTTGCTAAATAAATCAATTAGTTCAAGATTTTCTTTTTGATCAAACATAATAAAATCCTCCTTTAATCATTAGTATTATTAAATAATAAACACGGTTTTACTAATAAATAAACCATTAATGTAAATTTATTTTGCACTTAATGGTTATATATTTTATATTATATCAAAAAATAAATAAAAAAGTTATCCACATTTGGTCTTTTTTGTGGATAACTTTTTTAGTATTTATTCTGCTGGGTAGAAGACAAGTCCTAATAGGCCTGGTCCTCCATGAACTCCTAATGCTGGGCTTATTGAAGATATGATTATATCATTAATATTACTAAATTTTTTCACTTGTTCTGCAAACTTTTTGGCTTCGTCTATTACAACAGCATATGGTATACCTACATTTATTTTTCTGTAACTTAAACAGGCCTCTTTTAGAATATCTAACATCTTTTGTATACCTTGTTGTCTACCCCTAATTTTAGCATACATGTGATATTTGCCTTCTTCATCTAAAGTAACTATGGGCTTTAGGTTTAATATTGTTCCAAGAACTGCAGCAAATTTATCAATTCTACCACCCTTTTTTAAGTATTCAAGTGTGTCAATGATAAAATAGCCTTTCACTTTTGATTTTAATTCTTCCACTTTATCAATTATCTTTTCAAACGAAACATTGTTTTGTATCATTTTTGCTGCTTCCATTACCAAAAATCCAAGCCCAAGCGAAATGATTTTTGAATCTATAACCTTAATTACAATATCCGAAACTTGACTTGCAACTAAGTTCATCATTTGATATGTCCCACTTAAACCTGATGAAACAGTTATTGCTATACAATGGGTATAGCCTTCTATTTTTAGTTGATTAAATTTTTGTTCCACATCATGTGGTGAAGGCATTGATGTTTTTGGTATTTCATTAGGTAGGTTTTTATACACTTCTTCGCTTGATATATCAATGTTATCTCTGTATTCTCTATCGTTATAAATTATTCTTAGTGGTACAACATTGATATCATATTTTTCAATTATCTCTTTTGGTAAATCACAAGCACTATCTGTAAGCAAGGCAATTTTCTCCATTATTATCCTCCTGAAAACAAAAAATATGTACTTTTCTCTATTTATTTATACCCCAAATATATATAAAAAAACACAGGGATATAGCACTTTTTAGTTGATGTTTTAAAAAAACTATCATTTTATTTCCCATAAAATATGGAATAATTTCATTGATAACTTTTTTATTAGTTTTTTATATTTTAATCTTTTATTTTTTTTTAATATAAGTAATACCATTTTGAATTCTTTTATATAAAAACAAGGACTGCTTTTCAGCAGCCCTTGTTATTTAATTTTAATTTCAACACCAATTTTTTTTAAATACAACTCAGCTATTTGTTGTAACTCGCTATTACTTACAGTTCTTTTTCTTTCTTGATTTGTAACATCAATTAGGTAATCCACAAAATCTTTTACTTTGCCTATCATGCAAATAATAGATAAATAGTCAGTTTCATCACCAAAGGCATATTCTATTTCTTTGTTATTATAAATAATAATGCAAGTTGCTTTAGGTCATTCCTTTCTGAAATAAGTTAGTAAATATATTTTAAGCCACTGCTTTATTTATTGAAATTCAAAAAATATGCGAAATTATATCCTTCATAATTTTTACTTCAGGTTTATTATTATAACATTTACAAACTACATATCAAAATTTATTTTTCAATATTTTTTTAAATCTGTCATATAATGATTTTAAATCTCTTTCTAATGTTTCATAACTCTTTATACTGTTAATATCACTTTTAAATCCAAAGTGGTTTATATCATTGCGTGCATTTCTAACACTATCAGCTATTTCAAACAACTCTTTAGGCGTTTCTTTAATAATCTTCTTTACAATATCCTTATACTCATCATTTACATACCATTTATCTTCACTTTTTTGGTATACATTTATGGCCATTGCAGCAATATTTTCCCTATGCGTTTTATTTTTTTGATCCAAATTGAATTTATTACAAATGTAAGTTTTTATAGTTTCATCTAAGGCGGTATAGCCCTGTTGTACTAAATTGTTATCTATGCACCATTCTATAAAGGCAATACCTGTTTCTAAATTATCATTACAGTCAAAAGACATAGTTCTATTCTCTACTAATTCTACTAATGGAATAATAGGTGGAACAATATTCTTTGTTTTTACAATTTCAATACTTTCTTTTACTTTTTTGTATGCTGCACTAACTGATTTTTTAATCTCTTCATTTTGCATTCCTCTACATGTTAAAATATTACTAGTAAAATCATTTAGTCTAGTTACAAATCTATAAATATCTCCTCTATACCTTTCATCTGTTTTCTGTGCTTCTTTTACAAGCTCTAATATTTGCTTACTGTTACCAAATTTAATAAATGAGTTTATTGAGTATGCCCATTCAAGCAATCTATCAAATTCATTCAAATTAAATACTGGTGCAATATTGTTTTCATCTTTTGCATCGAAAGCACCATAATATATTCCTATTATTTTAATATTCTTGATTACTTTTGCATAATTTAGAACTACTAAAGCTAACATCGGAATTGATCTAAAGCTATGTGTAATATCAAATATAACCTCATCATCATCATTCAAACTATCAATCATTATTCTGAAAATATCCCATATTTCATCTACATTTTGTCCATCTGGTATGTCCTTATCAATAATTTGTAGTTTATATGTATCTTTTAATTTATTAAGTTTTTTTGCTAAACCTTCTCCTCTTTCTGCATGATTTTCCCAGTTGTAATTTCTTGCTTTTTTGGTTAAAAATATTATTGCTTTGTCTTTTTGAGTCCAATCTTTGCATAAATCCTTAATTAATGCTTCTTGAATAAATTTTGATGACTGTTTTTCATTTGGACAATTATATATACATTCATTATAGTTATTTGCACCTAAAAAGCTCAAAAACTTTTTAGCCATAATATTACCTCCAACTAAAATTTGTCTATTAAATACATTATTCTACAATTTTTATTAACTTCCTCTTTTTATGATGATTTTCACATGAAATTTGGAGTAATAATATTATTCTTGAATTTAAAATATAAATGTAAGTTATGAAATTATAATAAACAAAAAACTATAGTAAGAGAGGAGGATTTAAATTGCCAAACAATATTGTAAGAGTAGTTGGAGGATTTGCAATTTCTGTTATGGCTTTTTTAATTGTAAACAAGATAATAAATGGAATACTTCAAGTTGTAAAGCACTAATTTTTATTAAGATATATAAGATAAATATCTAAAAAATTGAGAGATTATCACTTTATAGTGTCCTTTTATATATTTATTTGTATAAATTTCTTTAAATTTCTTAATTGCAACTTTCATTATTATACTTTGCTGAAAATTTTTTGAGGAGGCGAGATTATGAAGTTTCCTGCACAAACAGCAAGTATAGCTCTAAATAGAGTAGCAAATGCATCACCAGCAAGTTTAATAGCAGCAGTTGGCATATTTACTCTTGTTGCCTTAACTCAAATATGGCAAAGTACTCTTAATAGCAACAATAACCAAACTTCCAACTAAATGTTATGCATTTATATACTAAAGATAAAATTTATAAATTCAAAAAATATTTTTTATATATAGCCATTTTTCAAAGCATTTGTTTATTGATATATATTGTGAAATATGTTTTATTAAAGGGCATCTCGAAATTGATGCCTTTTTTATTTTTCCCTAACTATAAAAAAGCAAAATACTTGAGAACCTAAAATTGAATTTTAACTTTGTTTGTTGTTTCAATCCCTTATAGGTAGGCTAAAAACAGAGAAAAACTTATTCAAGAAGTACTTGCATATCCGTTTCAATCCCTTATAGGTAGGCTAAAAACATTCCTGAAAAGAAACAAGAATTGTTTCAGAAACTGTTTCAATCCCTTAGAGGTAGGCTAAAAACGAGAAAATGAAAAGGCTCAAAGAAGTATAGAATTTTTGTTTCAATCCCTTAGAGGTAGGCTAAAAACCTGTTATACGTGCAATAGCAAACAGGGTTGAAACAGGGTTTCAATCCCTTAGAGGTAGGCTAAAAACGATAGATAATTTAGAGAGTTATATTTCATTATGTGTTTCAATCCCTTAGAGGTAGGCTAAAAACCCAGCGAATAGAGGAGGTTATATTATGAAAATTTTAGTTTCAATCCCTTAGAGGTAGGCTAAAAACCGACAGCCTGTTTAGGAGGAATTTTAAACAATGGAACGTTTCAATCCCTTAGAGGTAGGCTAAAAACAAAGTTTTCATTTTTAAAACACCTCCCTTTATTATTGTTTCAATCCCTTAGAGGTAGGCTAAAAACAGATGATATGAAAAAATTTTGTAATAAAAATGTTACTAGTTTCAATCCCTTAGAGGTAGGCTAAAAACAAAGTTTTCATTTTTAAAACACCTCCCTTTATTATTGTTTCAATCCCTTAGAGGTAGGCTAAAAACGTTCCAACAGCTACAACTGCATACGAGATTTTGGTGTTTCAATCCCTTAGAGGTAGGCTAAAAACCAATGTTGATAGAGGTGGATGTAACTGCAATAACACGGTTTCAATCCCTTAGAGGTAGGCTAAAAACTTCATACCAAACTTCTTTAGTTGTTGGATTACAGTAGTTTCAATCCCTTAGAGGTAGGCTAAAAACCCATATTCATCACCATCACATTGATATTTTATTTATGTTTCAATCCCTTAGAGGTAGGCTAAAAACGCAATGCTGAAATGATGGCGAAATTGTTCGGTTCAGTGTTTCAATCCCTTAGAGGTAGGCTAAAAACCAACTGCATTGTCTGGTGTTGCTGGCAACTGCCCTTGTTTCAATCCCTTAGAGGTAGGCTAAAAACTGTTTTACTTCCTCGGGAACTTTGTCCTGTACAATAGTTTCAATCCCTTAGAGGTAGGCTAAAAACCAAAACTCTGTGATGATGATTCCCGTTGCCTGTTCTAGTTTCAATCCCTTAGAGGTAGGCTAAAAACTGATAATAGCCAGCAAAAAAGACGTGGAGGAAATCCTGTTTCAATCCCTTAGAGGTAGGCTAAAAACTTTTCAACTCTTGTCATCTACTCCACCGCCTTTACCAGTTTCAATCCCTTAGAGGTAGGCTAAAAACGATTGTTGTTTCTCGAACGTCTCCTTCGGCTTCTGCTGGTTTCAATCCCTTAGAGGTAGGCTAAAAACCATGGCATAAGACCACAAATCAATATTACGCCCAAGGTTTCAATCCCTTAGAGGTAGGCTAAAAACTTCACATCTATCTAATATTCGACATGGCTCAGTAAGTGTTTCAATCCCTTAGAGGTAGGCTAAAAACACATCATTTAATATTTCACCATCTTTATTAGGATTGTTGTTTCAATCCCTTAGAGGTAGGCTAAAAACCCACGTGGAAGGCTTGATAATTCTATAGCATATATATACATCGCTCATTTTGTAATAATCCTGTAATAATTAAATTTTATCACTTATTATAGTCTTGTCAAGTATTTGATGGCAAAAAAATTTTCCTGTCGACCTCCAGGGGTTTTTACGCTATCTTAGGTCGACAGGAAGTTATATTATTAATTAACTATAATAATACATAAATTTGTGTATTATTATACTATTTATGCACATTTATATATTTTTAATTATCATATTCTATAAACTATTTTTTCATCAGATATTTTTAAATGTTCTATACATCCAAATCCAAGTGCATTTTTTATTCCTATTCCGCAATTATATGCAATAATATTGACCTCTTCTGGTGCCTCAATTTTCAATTTAAGATCAAATCCTAAGTACTTTTCTGTTTTTATTTTAATAAATTTCTTTTTAATTTTCTCTTGTTCCAATATATCAATATTAATTTGCTCAGCATTAACATTTATTTTTTTAAAAACCTTTGTTTTTGATATTAGATTAGTTTTTATGCTTTTGGTTACTTCGTTTATAATATCAATTTCTTTGATGTTCATAATTTCATAATCCCTAACAATTAATGGCGAAATACTCTTACATAAAAGAATATTCCTAACCTTATTGTTTATTACTGAAATTGAGTTTAGAGGCAAAAAGCAATTTTGTATACTTAATCCTTTTTTTCGTAATATGCCTTCTAAAAAACTAAATAAAAAATTCTCATCTATACTTGATAATATTAATTCAATATAGCCATTATTTATTATTAGTTTACTATTATTAATCAAATATTTATCAGGTAAAAGCCTTGAAAAAGTCCAAGGTTTATATATCCTACCATTTAGTGCAAATGCCCCATTATCAATAAATTCAATATATTTAGGACTTACAAGATTTTTTATTGCTTCTGCTAAAGATAAGTTGTAATTAATATCCATCTCAATATCATTTTCAATAAGAAACTTAAGTTTATATCTCATTTATCTTTTAGCTCCTCGATTTTGAGTCTAACCCAACCAATAGGTGCTTTATTGCAATCATCTATATTTATGGTGTATGGTGCAAAATTATCCTTTAGCTTTATGTTTTTTGAATCAAAAACCATAAAACTTTTAGCCATAATACCACTTTTACCAATTTTAATAATAATATCTCCTTTTTTATGCATATCTAAGAGTTTACTATAAAAATTAAAATTTGATTTTTGATTTAATTTTATTAATTTTTCTGAAAAATATTTCATTTCTGTTTCAATGAGAAGTTTACTATATTTTCTTAGTCCTTCAATACAAATATCAACTAATCCTATTTCCGATTGTTTAAAATCATTATAAAAAATACTTATAAGAGTTAACCATAATTTTTTTGATATAGAGTCATGAGGCATATGATTTAAAAATTTTATATTTCCTATAAAATTGCTACCTGTTTGAATAAGTTCGTAATATTGTGAAGGCCCATATTTATTATTTTTCCTGCTAATCCTATCAACTTTTTTTATGATAGGATCTCCATTTTTTAATATTAAATCCGAACAAATAATATTTTTGAAAAATACTTTATCGCTTGAGTTTAATACTTCTGAAATATCAGCTTTTTTTTCAAATTCAATATTGTCGTTTTTTTGTTTTGCTTCATATATGCTAAATTGATTTTTAAAGATATTGGTATTATTTAAGTTTTTATAAAACTCATTATAATTTTTAGCATGATAATTATTTGAATATAAAGATGTAGTTATATTAGCGTCAAGCTCTTTTAGATTTAAATGCCCTTTTTTATCCCTTGTATATGTGTATTCTACATTATTTAAAAAATAATACAAAAAACCTGATTTCAAGACTCCTTTTATAGTTGAAGCAGGAATAGCATATTTTTCAACAACTTTATTCCCTTCAATTATTTTATATCTCCAAAATCTATTAACACTCAATTTATTTCCATATTTATTTGCAAGTTTCAATTTGTTATCTTTTAAATATCTTTCAGCAAGGTCTTTACGTTTTTCTAATAACTCACCTATATTTTCAATTTCTGTTGTTGTTAATTTTTCTGCAATTATTAATTCATCAAGCAATTGAAAATTCAATATATATAAATAATTATCATGTATAACATAATCCTTGCTCTCTAAAACATTATCATAGTTTGCAGAAATACAGATATCTGTTATAGTTTCTAAACTAACTTTATAAATTGTTGATGCAATTTTATGTATCAATTTATAATCACCACCTAAATCAAATTCAGTGGAAAAACACAGGTAAAAATATACACTTTTTTATACCGTCTAAATTTCATTATCCCATCTTTTGCTTTAACAATAGAACCCGCTTGAGCATAGAAATAAGGTGGTTTTGCTCCAAATTTTGATTTACTGTCATACCTTAAAGTAAAAAATTCCACAAAATTACATTCTTTCTCTATTTCATAATCAAGTAATGTTGAAGATATATTAACATAATTTTTATTTGCTTTTTCTTTTATAAAAATATTATTTATTACATAATCTTCTTGTAATATTCTATCATTATTTTTTATAAACTTAATTTTTCCAGAACCTTTTGATGCGTCTGGACCAAAACCAGTTAATTCAATAGCTTTAAAGCATTGTTCAAAAACATCTCTTAAAAATACATCTTCCAATTTTATATAAATAGCATATCTTTGTTGGATATTAAATCTAAATTCTTGATGATAGAATAAAATACCTTCTTCAGATGTTTCCTTTATTCTATCAACCTGAATACCAATACGTGTAAATTCAATACTATTGTATATTTTTTTCGGTGGCAGAGTTTCATTTATACCTTCTTCATTAATGCATAAAAGTTTTAATTGTCCTGTTTCATGTTTCCTTTTACGTTGATTATCTCTTTTTTGACGTAATGTTATGTTTTCTGGTGTTTCTTCAAGTTTAGGTATATTAATTTTATAAAAACACCTGTACCATTTTCCCTTGTTTTCTATCATTGGCTGTGCATCTGATATTAATACCTTATTAGCTATAATTTTTTTAATTATTTCATTAGCTTTTTGCTCATTAACAAGTTCAAATAACTTATCAATTAAGCATCCATATATAACAGGAGAAATAAGTTTCGATGTAGATGAGTATATTATAAACTCTACTCTATATATCATCTTAAAATTACTCCTTTATAAACTATGTTTATTATGATTTTTTTTCTATTTTTACAAACTCTCCATCATCTAATATCTCATATACTTCTTCTTCTAATGTAGTAAATTCAACTTTACCATATCCTCTTGTGCCTGAACCGCCTAAATAAGTAAATTTTATTAAATCAAGTGCTAAGTTAATATAACTTAAATATTGTTTTTCTTTCTTTTCATTTATATCTTTTTGGTATATCCTTAAAATAAATTCACACTCAAATTCAGCTCCTGCTGGAATCCTATCAAGTGTTCTTGGATGTTCAGCACTCCCTTTTACCCTATCAACAATATTTTCTTTCTTAATTTCGATATAATCACCAATGAAATTTAATAAAAGCTTTTGAGAAGCGTCTGTCATAAAACTATCACGAACAATTAATCTGCTTACTTCTTTATACTCTTTATTTTTATCATCATCTGTAATACCTGCACCAAATAATTTACATATAGGGCATATGCCACAACTACAAGGTTTACTTGATCCTTTTAATGCAATCTCTAATGATGATCTCATTTTACCTTTAATTGATGAACCTGGTATGTAAGGCACCTTAGTTAATGGATCTCGTATTATTGGATTATCAATATCGCCAATTTTAATTTCATCTTTTGCACCACCAATTCTTAAACCACTCTTAAGTTTCATCTTTGTTTTTAAAACTATTATTTTTTTTAAAATCATTTCATTATCCTCCATACTAATCCCTCCAATAATTTATTTCATGAATGCAACAAGTGTTTCAAATATATTTAAAAAAGCTTCAAATTGTATAAATGAATTTTCATCTTCTTCTAAAATCTTTTTTGTCGAATCAAATATAAATTTACGTAATGTTTCATATACCTCTTTTAATGCAATTTTTTCTTCTTCATTTGAACTTAAATCTTTTATTTTTCTCTCAACTAGATAGTTGACCTTAGCTTTAGCAAAAATTAACTGTGTTTTAATTTCTTTGAATGATTCTCTTTTAATTTTTTCTAAATTTACATTATTAGAATAATCTAAATTATTATAATTTTCTGTAATTTTTATATCATAATTTCTTTTTATACTAAGATAATGATCATAAATATTTCTTAAACTTGATGAAGTTATTCCATTTTTCTTTTGATTATTCAAAAATTCACAATTCAAATACTTTGCAAAATGTTCCATATTTTCTGCTAATATAAAATTTTCTTTTTCATTAAAATAAAAACCTTCTTGATTAATATGATTAAATATTTTTTTTACTATTTCTTCTAATTCTTTGTAATATGGATCTTGTTTGTATTTTGGCTCTTCATTGTATTTTGAATATCTATCTACTTCTTGTTTTATATTTTGATTCTTATTTATGCCAGCATTATTTAAGTATCTTTGTTGTTCAAACTTTTCCTTATTGTCTTTTGCCATATATTATCACTCCTCAACTTTTATTAATTTTCTAAGTGCTATTTTAATAGAAACTATTCCTTTAGAATTATAGTTAAACTCATATTGTTGACTATCCTTATTATTAAATGAAAAATGAGATATCATAAGGTTATCTAAAAAATCAACTAATTCTTTTTTTGTTTTTTCACTTAAACTTGTATTATTTTCTATGTGTCGTGATATAAAATAGTTATAATATGATGCTGCCTTAATAATTTTGTATTGATTATTTTTTAATATTCCATCTTTTCTTAAGTCTAATATTTTTAATAGTTTGTATATATCAGCTTTTTTAAAATATTTATTTTGTACATATTCAAATAGTACATTTGAATACTCTAAAGCATCTCTTAGCTCTGGATATTTTATAACCTCATCAAATATAAATACTCTATTTTTTAAACTCTTGGCTTTTTCTAACCCTTCGCTAACACTTGTTATTACACTATCAAAGTTTTCATTTGATCTATGGAAGACAATTGAAGATGTTACTGTAACATCTCTATTTTGCATTACCTTATCTTTCCCTAATATTAGTTGAGAAAATTCTATTTCAATATCTTTTATTACTTCTATTACTTTATCCCATACACCTGTTAAAAGCAGATCATCACCACCACTATATAAAATTATTACACTATTCCCATATTTCTTTTTAATTAAATCTTTTATACCCTGAGTAAAAAACAGATTTATAACCCAAGATGAGTATGATAATCTACTTACTGAAAATGGATATTTTCCTTCTTTATTTGATTTTAAAGTAAATGGATAAACATTATATAAAATGAATCCTAAATCATCTATATCCATTTTAGCAGTAGCAACAATATTATCGTATTGGCTTAAATTTTCTAAGCAGTTTAGACTTATAACAGCCTTTTCACTATTCTTATAGTTTTCTTTACATTCATGTAATTTAGAACAATTATTGCAAACTTCTTTGGGTCTAATAATGCTTCTACCTTGTAAAAATGTATCAGCTACAATATTTTGTGAAATGTCATTTGAAAAGTTTAAACTAATTTTAGCTTGCTCTGTAGATTTAATTAGCAATGGATCTTTAATGTAATCAACATAAAGTTTCTCAAAATCAAATAAAATATCACTTATATCATCTATTTCCATCCATTTATTTTCAAGTTTACAAGCATTGCACATAAAATTATCTTTGATTTTTCCCTCATTGAAAATAGCATTTATTTTGCAATTATCACATTTTACAAAATTTCTATTGTAATATTCCAAATCTATATATGAATAAATGGTAGCTCTCGTTCGTTGATATTTTTTATTAGCAAGGTTTAAAGATAATCTTTTTAATTCATTTCCAATATTGTATTCTTGATTGTTTATATCATTATTTGAAAAAATAGAAATGGTATCATATACTGTTTCAAAATATATTTTTCCCTCAAAATAATTAATTACTAGTTTGTTAATTTCTTCTATTCTTTGCTTAGCTGAATCTATATATGTTGTCGGTAGAAAAATTAAGAATGAACCACCACCATAAAATATTATGTTAAATGGATACAATTTTAAGGTTTTTATAATATCATAAGGAATAAGCATATTTAGAATTGAGATAAGCTGAGAGCGAGTAAGTATTCTTCTCATAGGTTTTTCAATCTTAGAATTTATTCCATTAAATATATACTCTTGTATTTTAAATAATCGGCCATAAATAGCTCCTATCTCCCTATTCTTTGATATATTTCCTTCTGATAAATAATCAATATATCTACAAACAGCAAATGCTGCTGTTGTAAAACTATGATGGTATAGTGATATATCTTTTATTGTTTCTTTACCACTAGAAGTTGTAAAAGTAGTATATTTTTTAAGCAAATAATTTAATCCAACTATAAAAACATATTTATTATCACTCTTTTTACATAGTTCAACAAATTCTTCTTTAAATTTTATATATGCATTTTTGTTTTGATTAGTTACAGTATTTATTCCAACCACTGGTTTTTTATATTCAAATGCTGAATTAGGCTCAAAAATAGGTATTTCAGATATCATTTTTGATAGTTCATCTTCGTTTGTTGTTTCATCAGCTTCAAAAGCAAAATTAATAACCGATAATATATTATGTATAGGACTATATTCTGCAGAAGCTGTAAATTTATTTTTCGAACCATCTACTCTTTCTGATGCTGAATCCCAATCAGAATATATTAATATCCTTAACATATCTTTTTCGGTATTATCTAAATCTGTTAATTTATTTATTTCCCCAAATGGAACATGATGATATTTAACAAGTTTTTTTACAAGATTAAATTCATCATTACTTAAAATATTAAGAAATTTTTTATTATCATCTAAAAACTTCTCACTGGAATCTTGATGTGATAATTGGCTTTCTGCACTTCTCCTAATAAACTTTCCAATATCATGTAGTAAACCGCTAATTGCTAATATATGTATCATATCTTGATTTTTTTTCAATAGTATCACCACCTGAAATATCATTTGTATTTATTTTATATCTAAAATATTACATAAATCAATATTTTTTATTTAAATTGGACATTATTTGTATTTTAGTTTAAAGCATTTATTTAATACAATTATATTTTATATTTACTATTAAATCAGATTAAATAATGTTTGGCTTAAAAATTTAAATAAATGTATTTATATTTAATTTATTATTTTCGCATATTTTTTGATTTGTTTATAGTTTATTGTTAATTACAATATATATTGTAATTATAAAAAAATTAAGGAGTGGTATCATGAAACGTTTATTTAAAATTTTAAGTTCATTAATTATTGTTGCAGTTATGTTAATGACTTTATCTACAGTTTTCTCACAAACTTCAAGTACGTTTTTGAGTGTAAAGTTGTCAGATTACAAGGTTTATATAGACAAAATTCAAATTCCTGTATATAGTATCAATAATAATTTAATGGTTAATGTTCAACATTTAGATTACTATAGTTATAATACAAGCGTTAATGAAAATGGCGTTATAATTTATAGAAACCCTTCAAAGATTGTAAAAGGTCTACCTGCTAATAAATGGAATAGTAAATATAGCAAAGTTACAATTAAACCGAAAAATTGGTGTATATTAAATCAGAAAAATATACCAGTATTATATCTTGATAATCAACCTTTTATTTTTTTAAATGATTTATATGCAGATAATATTGTAAAAATAAATGGAAAAAGAGTAGATATAACATTAGGTATTATTGATGGGATAAAAGAAAATATGAAATATTCCGAACAGATAAAATTTAAATTAAAAGTATTAAATAATGATATAAATGTTGTAAATTATACTATTGGATATGTAATATATGATTATAAACTTAAGGAAAGCTTATTTTTAACCGAAACAAATATATATGATATGTTTAAAAAAATTACAGAAAATCAATATACATTATTAGAATATTATGTTTTAGATTGTGAATATTATCTTGATGGTAGTATTGATAAAGATCTATATATTTATGATGATAGTATTAAAAATTTAAAATATTATAATACATCTGAATATATTAATAAGATTAAATTTATAAATAGTTTATATCAAAAAGCAAACAATAATAATCCGATATACATTGTAGAATCTCAAATTAAATCTAATAGTATTGGTTTACCAGAAGCAAAAATAAGTATTTATAATTTTTCTTCAAATCCAGTTGATGCAATTGAAATCTCATTTTTATGTTGGTCATTATTCAATCAACCAGCTTTAAATTCAGAAAATACAAATCAATTTATTGGTATCTCACAAAATATTTGCATCCCCGCATATGGTGATTCAACTGAAACATGGAATATTTCAAAGTATACTAATGTAGGAAAAATTAATAATGTTATCGTAAGAAAGTTGCATTTTATAAATGGCCAAATTTGGATAAATCCTTCTATTAGCAGTAACAAAAAATTATAAAATATTATAGTTTTGCAAAGTATTTGAAGGCAAAAAATTTCCCGTCGACTTTCAGGGTTTTTACATTACCTTAGGTCGACGGGAAATTTTTTAATTATTATTACGTAATATATCTATATATCTTTTTATAATTATAATATGCTTTATACTAATGAGCATTGTGTATTATTTTTAACTAAATTTATTTATTCTTTAAAATATTGCTCAAATATCTTTTAAATCAATTTAATATTTAAAGATTCAACAATAAACAATAACTGTGTCGATTATAATAGGTATAGTTATTTTTATATACAATGTTTTACCATTAAATCTGTTTAAAAAGTGTATCTTCTTGTTTATATTTTTTTATGGAAATGCAATTTCATGTAATTAAGATAACATTTTGACAAGCATTAATGTGAGGATAAATAACATCTTAATCTCATAAAGTTTAGATAAAACTTTATAAACAACCCTTAATATTTGTTCAAGAATATTAATTTATATTTTCTTTTGAAATCTTTTCAATTTCTTCTATACTGAGTTCTGTTGCTTTAGAAATTATATCAAATGAAATGCCTAGCTCTATCATCCTTTTAGCTGTCTTCATTCTTTCAAGTTGTATACCTTGTTGCATACCTTGTTGCATGCCAAGTGAAAATTCTTTTGTCATAGTTTCATCTAATAATCTTGCAACATTTGATACAAACTCACCCATCTTGTTCACTCCCCCTTGCTTAATATTCTTTGCAAGTTCATCAAACTCTGCCTTCTGTTCCTCTAATAGCCTTG